>CAYHHL010000058.1:0-18058 GCA_964356325.1 uncultured Enterobacteriaceae bacterium
CGGCACGCAGCCCATCTTGAAGCTGCCCTGCGGAATCAACACCATGCCGTCCGGCGTGCCGACCTTGCACACGCCCGCCACGCACACGGCGGTGCCGCTACACACCTTGGCCGCGCCCGACTTGCACGCGCCCGCCAGGCAGGTGTCGGCCAGCGTGCAGGCATCGCCGTCCTCGCATGCGCTGCCGTCGGCCAGGTTGACGTGCGCGCACAGGCCGGTGTTCGGAATGCAGGAGTCCGACGTACACGGATTATTGTCATTGCAGTCCAAAAGCAGGCCTTTGGTGCACGTGCCGGATTTGCACACGTCTGGCGTGCAGTTGGTTGCGTCCAGGTCGCAGGCCACATTGTCGGCGTTTGCGTGCGTGCAGCCCCCGTCCTTGCAACCGTCGTCCGTGCAAGGGTTGCCATCGTCGCAACCCGCCGTGTCCCAACCCGAGCCATCCGCCTTGCAGGTCGCCACCGTCGCCACGTCCGCGCAGTTCGCCACGCCCGGCTTGCACGCCAGCGGCACGCACGCACCGCTCAGGCATTGCTCGGTCTTGCCGGGGCAGTCCGCCGACACGATGCAACCGGCGTAGACTTCGGAAACGTCGGCAGCGGCATCTTCGGCGGCAGTGTCGCGCGGCACTGCAGTGTCGGGCAGCGCGGGCACGTCGCTCGCGTCGGCTGAAGCGACGGTGGGCGTGTATGCGACGTCGGGGCCGCAAGCGGCGAGCAGGACGGCGACCGCGGCGAGGTAAACAGCAACGCGCATGGACGGTTCTCCCCCGGAAGCGGCGCGGAGGATAGCCGTGGCTGGGTGGGTGGGCAAGGACAGCCATCTCAGGGCTGCAGCAACTCCATCACCAATGCACCCACGGCGGTCGCCTGCAACGCGGCGAGGCACGCTGCCTTGGTGTCCTTGCGCTGCAGCAACTGGTCGACGAACGAATCATCAGCCACGCGCGGCGAATACGCGGCGTTCAGGATGCGAAACGCCCGCTTCCAGTCATGGCTCCGGTGCAACGCCAACAGATCGGTGGTCGCTTGCGTGGCCCAAAGGAACCGCGGATCGGCAGGACACGCCGCGGCGATTCCGGCAATCAACACGCGCTCCAAGTCGTGCTCGGCCGCGGTCGCCGAATCGAAAGTCGAGTCGGCAGGCGCGCGCCAGGCTGCCAGCAACAAAGGCACGTCATGGGTCGCCACGGTAAGGCGCGTCCAGTCCGGCGCGACGGCGGTGGCAAATGCCGGCGTCCGTTTCAAGAAGTTGCGCTCTGTGGCTTCAGGGTCGAGATCGGCATCGAAGCAGGCGGCAACTCGCGTGGGCCTGGTCGCGGCCGATCCCGCGGCGAGATCGAGCAGCCGTTGGGCGATGTTGGCCTTGCCGACCGCCGAATGCACTTCGATGGCCACGCCCGCTCGCTCGAAACGGCAGTCCTTGCGCGGCGGCACCGTAGGCGTCTGGGCTGCTCCAGCCGCCTTGAACAGGAACCGCAGGGCGCGCAGGTCGTCAGGGCCTTCGCAAACCAGCACGCGCACGTCGGCCATGGTCACAACCTCAGGTCGTCGCCGAATTCGAGCACGCGCCGTTGAGCATCCGGGCCGCTGACCACCAAGGGATCGATCGCACCGTTGTCGCGCCGCAAACCGACGACGCAGGCCTTTTCCGGGGCATCGGCAAAGGCGGCGAGCACCGCGCTGACGAACTCCAGGCTGTGAGTGGCCACGACGATTTGCGTGTCGTCGTCCACGGAGCGCCGGAACAACTGCGCCAGCGCTTGGAACAGGCGCGGATGGGCGAAGGCTTCGGGCTCGTCGATGGCGGCGACTCCGCCTTGGGCGCGGGCGAGGGTGGCGCACACGACCATCGCGCGGCGGAAACCATCGCCAGCGTAGGCCAGAGGGTAGACGGCGCGCGGTTCGCGTTCGATCACGTGCGGTTCGTCGCGGGCGCCGATGGCCAGGCTTTCGATGGAGGCGACGCGGGGTTTCAGGACCTGCAAGTTTTCGAGGAAGCGGTCGTACCATTCGCCGCGCTTCAGAGAGGTCAGGGCTTCGCGCAGTTCGCTGGAAAAACCGGCGGCGTCGAGGCGGGCTTTGGCGCCGGCTGCGCGGTCGACGGGGGAGGTGGCGGCGGCGTAGGGGAACCAGCGTGGTCCATTAGCGAATGCGGCGGCAGCATCACCATCCGAATCCAACGCGACGCTCGACGAAGCACCATTGGCACTTGCGTCGAACTCCAGCAGAGGCTCGCGGTACCCTCGGGCGTGCGCAGTCGCTATCAAGTCTGCATCGCGCACCTCGGCGATTGCGAGGCGGACGTCGGCTTTCATTTCCGCAGCGTCTGCTAAAGTAGGACGCCAAATGCCGTTGCATTCTGCTGTGAACTTCGCTCCAGTGAACCACGACTTCACGCCATCCAGGCCCAGCCACTCCCGCTGCGACAAGGCATTGAACGCTTCCGCGGCATTCGCCCCCGCGCACAGCACGCCGAACGCCTCCAGCACCGTCGACTTACCGCAACCGTTCGGCCCGACCAGCAGGACCATCGGCGCCAAACCTTCGATCTTGCAGGACGTGATGCCGCGCAGGCCCGTGATTTCGATGGAGGTGAACACCGTGGCCTCGAGCGGCGTCCGGCCGCGGTGCGATCGGATAGCGGAGGCGCCCCGGCCCGTCAAGCGCGCCCACTAGGATCGCCTCAGGGTAACTCGCAGCCGGCACGCGATCAGCCTCTGCCATTCTCGGCAGCGCGCCGCGGTGAGGAAGGTAGCGAGCGTGGCGGTGGCGTCAAGGAGGCGATCAGCAAGAACAAGATTCTTGCCGATCATGCTCTGTTGTTTGCTGGGTCGCCGAGCGCGCCGATGCGGTCGCGCTGGCTCCGACGGATGCCGGGCGCAGTGCACGGCAGGATGGTCACTGTCACGGAGGATGCGGGCGAAATGCGAGGCAGGATGGTCACTGCTGCGGTGGATGCGGGCGAAATGCAAGGCGGGATGGTGGCTGCTGCGCGGAGGATGCGGGCGAACTGCGGAGCGGGATGGTGGTTGCCATGGAGGATTCGGGCGAAACGCGCGGCGTTGCTCAGGGGATCGACCTGGAACAACGGAAACCGACGTTGGCGCCATTGTAGGACGGGGCGTTGCCGAGGCGCGCGGACGCGTGCAGTCTGTAGGTCACGTCGCTCAAGAAGCTGCCCCCGCGGTTGATCCGGCTGGAACCGCTGCCAGCGCCAGTAGGATTGCTCGCGGGCGAACTGCCGTAGTAGCCAGAACCATACCAGTCTGCCACCCACTCCGAGACGTTGCCGGCCATCTCATGGAGGCCGTAGCCGTTCTTCGCGCTGCCGGTGCCGACGGCCCAGGTGTCGCCGCCAACGCAGCAGCCGCTAATACAATCGAGTTCGTACGGGAACCATACCGCGGTATTGGCCTGCCCCGGGGTACAGGTCGGATCCGCGTCGCCCCAGGGAAACTTCTTGTCGTCCAGCCCGCCCCGCGCCGCCTTCTCCCATTGCGCCTCGGTCGGCAGGTGTGCCTTGGCGTCCGTCCACTTGCAGTAGGTATCCGCCTGCGTCCAGCTCACCGCATTGACCGGATGCTGTTCCCTCCCGGAAACGCCCCAGTTGTAATAGCTGGCGCCGTCGTTGTACGGCGCCGTGCACTTGCCGGCATCGACGCACGCCTTGTACTTCGCCACCGTCACCTCGTGCACGTCCATGTAGAACGCATCCAACGTCACGGTATGCTGTGGCTTCTCGTTTGAATCGCAGTAGCCGCAGTAGACGCCGTCGCACGGCACGCAGCCCATCTTGAAGCTGCCCTGCGGAATCAACACCATGCCGTCCGGCACTGTCTTGCAGACGCCCACCGCGCACACCTCAGTGCCGCTGCACACCTTGGCCGCGCCCGCCTTGCACGCGCCGGCCAGGCAGGTGTCGGCCAGCGTGCAGGCATCGCCGTCCTCGCACGCGCTGCTGTCGGCCAGGTTGGCGTGCGCGCACACCCCGGTGTTCGGAATGCAGGAGTCCGTCGTACACGCGTTCTTGTCGTCGCAATCCAAAAGCGCGGCCTTGGTGCACGCGCCGGATTTGCACACGTCGGGCGTGCAGTTGGTAGCGTCCAGGTCGCAGGCCACATTGTCGGCGTTTGCGTGCGTGCAGCCGCCAGCCTGGCATGCGTCGGCCGTGCAGGCGTTGCCGTCGTTGCAGTCCTTGGCCGGCCCGCTGCACTGGCCGTTGCTGCACCCATCGCTGACCGTGCAAGGGTTGCCGTCGTCGCACCCGCCGGTCTTCGCCTGCGCAGAGCACTTGCCGCCGGAACACACGCCCTGCATGCACACGGCGTCCAAGCTGCTGCAATCCTTCGCCGCGCCCTGGCACACTGGCCCGAAGCAGGTGTCCTGGACCGTGCACGCGTTGCCGTCGTCGCAACTGCTGCCTGTGCTGAACTTGGCGCTGCAACTGCCGGCGGCACATACGCCGGTGATGCAGACAGCGTCCAGCGCCGTGCAGTCCTTCGGCACGCCCTTGCACTGCCCGGCGAGGCAGACGTCGTTCACCGTGCAAGCATCGCCGTCCGTGCATGCGCCCGCCTTGGGTTTCTGCGTGCATTTGGTGGCGATGCAGACGGCGTCGTTGCAGGCGTCGGCGAGTTTCGCGCAGCCAGCGTCATCAGAACACTCGCAAACCGACGAACCGGGCTGGCACTTGCCGCTCACGCACACGTCGGGGCCGGTGCAGACGTTGCCGTCGTCGCATTTCGCGGCGTTGTTGGCGTGCGTGCAGCCACCATCCTTGCAACCGTCGTCCGTGCAAGGGTTGCCATCGTCGCAACCCGCCGTGTCCCAACCCGAGCCATCCGCCTTGCAGGTCGCCACCGTCGCCACGTCCGCGCAGTTCGCCACGCCCGGCTTGCACGCCAGCGGCACGCACGCACCGCTCAGGCATTGCTCGGTCTTGCCGGGGCAGTCCGCCGACACGATGCAACCGGCGGAGACTTCGGATACGTCGGCGGGGGCATCTTCGGCGGCAGTGTCGGACAGCGCTGCAGTGTCGGCGGCGACATCGCTAGCGTCGGCGGCAGTGACGGTGGGCGTGTAGGCGACGTCGGGGCCGCAAGCCGCGAGCAGGACGGTGACCGCGGCGAGGCAAACGGCAATGCGCATGGATGGTTCTCCCCCGGAAGCGGCGGCGAGGATAGCGGTGGCTGGGAGGGTGGGCAAGGCGAACGTTGGGCCGGCGGGACGGTTCTGGCTTCCGGGTCGGTTGCGGTGCTGCTTGCGGCGGTGTGGGGCAAGGTCGGAGTTCTGGACGAAGGCGGACGCGGTTGATCTGAAGTTCTTTGTCGCCCCGGCTCGGGCGCGGCTGAGCCGGACCTGCTGCGTGGCCAACACCGGGTTCGCGGGCGGCAGATTCACGGCAGGCAAAAGATTCGCGCGCGGAATTCAACCAATCCCGAGCCGGAACCGGAGCCGGGACGGTTCTTGTGCTGTCCGACGTAATGCTCTGAATACAGAGGGGGTGGGGTCCCTCGGATGCACTCGGGATGACAGTTTTTTTGGGTAAGCCTGACCCGCACCCGCACCCGAACCCGAACCCGAACCCGCACCCGTTGTCGAGGGGCGAGAAGCGGATAGCTTCGATTCCTCGACAACGGGCAGGTCATAGAGCGACGAAGGAGCGTCAGACCTGCCCTGGCCCGAACCCGAACCCGCACCCGAACCCGAACCCGCGCCCGAACCCGAACCCGAACCCGAACCCGGAGCCGGAGCCGAACCCGAACCCACGCCTCCCACGTTGGCAAGCGCCGCACGTGCTCGCGGCTTGACGCCTACCGCGCCCACGCCGCCCGCACCGCAAACCACGCATTCCAAGCGCCCCCAGCATCTGCTACAAGCCCCGCGACTTCCCTCGCAGGTGGTTCCGCATGACCGACACGACGACCAGCCAGCTCCAGCCGCCCGCCGCCGAGCCGCAACTCGCCCCGCTCGAGCACGAATCGATCAAACCCGCGCCCACCCAGCAGATGACGCCGGCCAGCGTGCCGGTCCTGCAGGACTGGTCGCCGCTGACCACGTGCCTGGACTGGCAGATCGGCCAGATTGCCTTCCAACAGCGCGGATCCCAGGCGTTCACCACGCAGGAAGTGCCCAACCTGATCAACCAAGGTGGGCTGTCGGCCTACCGCGCCGCCGAGGTGCTGTTCGCGCACTGCGCCGAGCTGGACGCCCGGGGCGAGCTGGAGCCCGAGATCCAGTGCATGGAAATGGCGATTGGCCTGGGTCTGCACTCGCTGCAACTGCTGGATCGCTTTCAGAGCCTGTGCGCGGATCAGGGCAAGGACTGGTACGACCGGCTGACGTTCTTCGCCACCGACGGCACGCCCAAGATGGTGCTGGATGCCCGCGATCACGGCGTGTTCGAGCGCCATCCGGATCGCGTGGTGCTGGGGCTGGTCAACGCGCTGGATCCGGCGCGGCTTACCCGGCTCGACAACGGCGAGACGGTGGACCTGACCGGGCGGCTGCGCGCGGTGTTCCACACCTACCTGCTGTGCGTGCTGCCGGCCAACATCTTCCGCCGCGTGCGCAGGCGCTTGCAGGCCGGCGAGACGGTGCCGGAGGCGCAAGACGGCGTGCCCAACTGGGTGGCGCGCGAGGCAGAAGATCCGGCGGCGGATGGCGAAGGCACCTGGTACGAGCAGTGGAGCGTCGTCATGGCGCGCACCGTGCTGCGACATCCCGAGGCGCTGGCCCGCTTTACGCCGCTGAGCATCGATCAGGTGCAAGAGCTGGCGGCGAGCGAGGATCCGGCCGACAAGCTGCCGTTGGTGCTGCTGTATCCGCTGCTGGATCTGGACCTCGCGATGGCCGGTGTGCAGCCCGACACGCTGACCGAAGGCCCCGAGGTGCGCCGCGTCGCCGATCTGGTCACGCGCACGATCAAGCAGGACCTGCGCCAGCACGCGGTGGAGCAGGGCGAGACCTACAGCGAAAGCCAGGCCGAGGAAGTGTGGGTGCTGCATTCGGCGGGCGCGCTGCACAGTCTGCAAAAGACCTTGGAAGTGTTGCGCAAGGACGGTTTCGCCCTGTATCGGGACTACGGTCCGGCGACGGCGGCGCGGGCCAATGGCAACCACCTGTACCAGCACTACGGCGCGACGACCGCGGTGGGAATCAACCACTTCGCCATCGACAGTTGGTTTGCGCAAAAGGGTGAAGACGGCCAGGCGCGGGCGCAGGTTTCGGTGCCGCCGGACGAGGGCGAGGCTTCGATCAAGAACCGCCTGGTTTCGCGAGCCGATCTGCCTCAGACGCGCGAGGCGTTTGGCCAACGGTTCTCGCCGCATGCGTTCGAAGCGCTCGAAGTGGCGATCAACCAGGCGCGCACGCAGGCGGATCGACCGGCTGAAGCGATGGACACCTATCGGCAGGCGTTGCAGGTCGAACGCGACAACTGGATGCTGCTGGGCGAGGCGGGCGAGGCGGCACTGCGGCGGGCACGGCAGCCGGAACTGGCGCACATGCTGCTGACCGAAGCGCTGCGGATCAATCCCTGGTACGCGGGCGGGACCTGGAACAGCCTGGGCGATTTGTACTGGGGCCAAGGGCGGATCGACGACGCGCGCCAGGCCTACGAGCGAGCGGTGCAGGCGAACCCCGAGTCTTTCCGGGGCTATCTGAATCTGGCTGATGTGTGCCGGCGCCAAGGCGATCATGCTCGGGCGGTCGAGATGGCGGCGATGGCGATTGCGCGCGACGTCGATGGCAGCGAAATGACCCGGTCGAAGGCGGCCTTGGACGACGCAGTGGCGCACTTGCAGTCCCAGCGCGAGATGGCGGCGAAATGGCGCAAGGAACGTCAGGCTGGGTCGCCGCGCTGACCGACCAGGCTCCAAAGCGCTGGCGGGTTGTGTTCTAATGGCAGCGCGGACCGCAACGAGTTCGCGAAGGAGCCGCTGATGTCCTGCCCCCGTACCCATGCACTGCGCTGGCTTGCCGGAGCGCTGCTGAGCCTCGGCGCGACCGCCACGCCCGTGCCTGCGCAAGCCATGACCGTGCTGCAAGTCGAGCTGAAGACGCTGGTCGAACATGCCGCGGTCGTGCTGCAAGGCACCGTGAAGCAGACGCGCGTGCTCGACCGCCGCAAGGAAGGCCGCGGGGTGTGGACCGAATTCACCCTGGACGTCGCTGAGGTGTGGAAGGGTGAGACCCAGTTGGTCGGCAAGCCCTTCGTGTGGCGGCACATCGGCGGCACGACCGCGGACGGCATGACCGTGGCGGTGCCCGGGATGCCGGGGCTGCGTGTGGGCGAAGAAGTCGTGCTGATCCTCGAAAAGACGCCCGAAGGTCATGTGATTTCGGGCGGTCCGCAAGGCAAGTTCGTGGTGCTCAAGGACGCCAAGGGCAACAAGACGGTCATGGAGGAACCCGGCGACGTGCACCGGATGCGCCGCGATCCCGCGACTGGCAAGCTGGTCGAGGCGGGCAAGATCCCCAACGTGCCCAGGCCGTTGGCCGACATGCGCGCCGAGGTCAAGTCCTACGTCACCGCGCCACCCGCGCCAGCGAAGCCCGTCGTTCCCGCCGGCAAGCCCACCGTCGGCAAGTAGTTTCTCGCCCCGCACCCGCCCAGGTCCCAGGAGTCCTCCATGCGGTCCCTCCGTTTGCGCTCCACCGCGTTGCTGATGCTGACCACGCTTGCCCTGCTGGCGGCGTCGCTGCTGCTGGATCGGCCGGTGATGGCGTTCTCGGTGCGCGTGGTCCAGACCGGCTCGCCGACCGTCGTTCACTGGTTCAGCAACACGATCCAGTACTTCTTGAATGTCGACGGCTGCAAGACCGCGGTCAAGAACGGCTGCAAGAACCTGCCGCCCGACAAGACCTTCGAGCAGTGGAACGCAGGCTTCGCGGCCTGGACCGCCACGGAATGCACATCGCTGAAGTTCCAGCAGGGCTACCACTGCAACACCGGGCTGGGCAAGTGCGGCTACGACAAGAACGTGGGCTGCAAGGTCGACGCCGACTGTCCGGCCGCGCACAACACCAAGCTCGTCGTGACCGGCTACAACACCAATGGCCGTAACGAATTGGCGTTCGTGGCGACCTCGGACTGGACGTTCGGCGACTTCGTGTTGGGCGTGACGTCGCCGGTGACCCAGAACAATGGCGCGATCATCGAGGCCGACATCGCCTTCAACGGCTACTTGCAGATGTGGACACCCACCGCCACCCAGACCGACCAGGATACCCAGCACCTGGCCAGCGTGGCGTTGCACGAGGAAGGCCATTTCTTCGGCGTCCAGCACGTGCTCGGCAGCATCAACCAGAACGACCCACCGACGATGGCGCCCTACGTCGATCCGTACGGCAAGACCGCGAGCCTCAACGACGACGACGTCAAGGTCGCGTGTTTCATGCACCCCAAGGGCGGCGTGTACACCTGCAAGAACGATAGCGATTGCCCGTGGGTCGTCGATCACGACAAGAACACCGACAAGGAGGCCTACGCGGCCAAGTTCGCGTGTTCGGGCGGCAAGTGCAGCTTGGGCGGCATTCCGGTCGGCGGCGGCGCGGCCTTGGGCGGCACCTGCAACACCGACGACGACTGCCTTTCGGGCATTTGCCAACCCTATGGCGCAGGCGCGTTCTGCAGCCAGCTGTGCGAAGTGAGCAAGGCCAATTGCCCCGCGAACTTCGCGTGCTATCCGTACCAGAACGGCGGCGGCAAGGGCGCGTGCATGGCCGGCAAGGTCCAGCCCGCGCCCAGCAAGAACGCGGGCGAGGCGTGCGCGGCCAGTTCAGAGTGCAAGAGCCTGATGTGCCTCAAGAATGTCTGCCGGACCCAGTGCGCGCCCAAGAAGCCGGTGCAGTGCACGGCCGACGAGCAATGTTCCGCCATTCCCGGCACAAGCATCGGCGCATGCGTGCCCAAGCCGCCACCGCCCGCCAAAGCCGCGGTCGGTGAATTGTGCGATGGCGACGACCACTGCGCTTCGAACATCTGCTTGAAGGCGGACTTGCAGGCGGACTTCGGCCAATGCCGGCAGAAGTGCGAGGCCAAGGGCACGTGCCCTGAAGGCCAGGCGTGCTTGCTGCAACCCGAAGGCTACTCGGCGTGCATGCCCGGCAGCGACAAGGTGGGCGCAGGCAGTGCGTGCAGCGGACCCTCGGATTGCGACACGAACTTGTGCGTCAGCGATGGCAAGACGAACTTCTGCTCGAAGTACTGCCTGGAGGGCGACGCCACCACCTGCCCGTGCGGCATGCAGTGCAAGAACACGAGTTCAGGCGCTTTGTGCATCGGCCAGAAGACCGCGTGCTGCAGCCTGGGCGACGGCGCCAACCCTTGCGCGGCCGGCCAGGGCTGCCTGCGCACAGGTGCCGGCCCCCTGGGCACGTGCGGCAAGGTCGGCGCCGGCCAACTCGCGGATAAGTGCGCTACCGACAGCGATTGCGCGAGCTTGTACTGCGCGCCCGACGCCAGCCAGGGCGGCGTCAAGACCTGTCAGACCGCCTGCAACCCAAGCGCGGACCAGTGCGGCGCCGGGCGGGTGTGCGAAACCAGTTCTGGAGCGCCGGTGGGCCGTTGCGTGTTCGGACCGACAGGCGGCGCCGATGGGGGCGGACTTGCTGGCGACGCCGGCACGGGCAGCGTGGCGGGCGCTATCACCCAGAACACCGCGCAGCCGAGCGGTTGCAGTGCGAGCCGTTCCGGCCGCTTGGGTTGGGCGTGGTTGGGCTTGTTGGCGGTGGGCGCGGTATTGGGTCGGCGTCGCGGCGTCGTCCAGAACCGCTGCAGCCTCAAGGTGTAGCGTCGGGGCTGGCGCCCGGAAGCGGGGTGCGCGCGGCGATGTCGACCGGCTTGCTCGGGTCGACGATGACCTCGCCGTTGCCATCGATGGTGACCAGGAAGTGATCGAGCGGCCTGGTCGCGGGCGAGCGCTTGACCGCGCCGTTGCGATCGAACAGCGAGTTGCAGCCGTCGCAAGTCAGCCCCGCGCCGGTCAGTTCGCCGTCCACGGACATGTCGACGTCGTCGAAGCTGCAAAACGCGGACAGGCAGTAGAAGCCGCCGGCGTCGCGGCCGACGAGCAGGGCCTGGTTGGCCAGGAAGCCGAGGTAGCCGACGCCGAAGTCGCTGACCTTGCCGGCGGAAACGGGCCCGGTGGGGCGCTCGGTCAGCGCGCAGGCGGACAGGGCGGCGCACAAGGCGAGGAAGTGGCGGCGGGTGGACATGGTGGGGGCCTCCGGGTGATGGGGCGCGGCTACCTAAAACCCACGCAACCGCCGAGTCCAACCCGCCAGCGCCACCACCGCCTCGCCCAACACCTTGCGCGTCGCCAGGTCCGTCAACCTCCCCTCGGCATCGAACTTCTCATGCGCCCGCGCCACCATCACGCCCGGCTTGTTCAGCAGGTGCATGTTCAGGAACACCGCCATCAGCCGGAAGTGGTTCTGCATCCGGATGGTGCCGAAGTTGCCCGGCGACGCGCCCATCACCAGCGCCGGCTTGTCCTCGAACGGTTGCTCGGGCGGTCGCGAGGCCCAGTCGATGGCGTTCTTCAGCGCGCCCGGAATCGTGAAGTTGTACTCCGGCGAGCAGAACAGCAGCGCGTCGGCCTGGCGAATGCGCGTGCGCAACGCTTCGACCGCGGGCGGAAAGCCGCTCTCGACCCGCACATCGTCGTCGTACGGCGGGATCTCGCGCAGGTCGGTGTAGAACTCCAGCGTGACCCCCTCGGGCAACACGTCGGCCACCGCCTTGAGCAGCGCGGTGTTGTGCGAGGCCTTGCGCAGGCTGCCGGAGATGCCGAGGATCTTGACGGAGGAATGCGGGTCGGACATCAGATTTCCCTCATGGAGCGTGCGGTTGCGCGGCGACGAACGTGGCCGTGTGTGCCGTGTAGTCGTCGTTCGGGATGGCCACGGTACCTTCGGATCCGGCCAAGGGTCCGATGATGAAGGTACGGGATTTGTCCAGACCGGCGTCTGCGTAGGCGTGAAAGTCCGAGTCCGCATTGCCGTACGCCGCCGCCGCCTGCCAGCCCAGCACGTTGTGCAAGCGGTCGACCCAGATGCGTTTGTGCTTGCGCGCGGTCTCGCCGAACACGAGATCGTCGGCGGTCAGCAACAGGCCGGTCGGATAGCCGTGCTTGTCGAGCCAGGGCCGCGTTTCCGCGCGCATCCGGTGACCGCGGGCCGAGAGGTAGACGATCACGTAGCCCTTGGCCGCCCACGCCTGGACCATCGCCGCGGCACCGATCTTCTGCGCGGGATCGTGGGCCAGGTCGACGAGTTGCAGCATGAGCTCGGAATCCGCCGTCGTCAGCGTGCCGTCGATGTCCGTCACGATGAACGGCGCCTTGGCGGGCTTGACCCAACCGTAGTGGATCGTACAACTCGGCTCTGATTCCAGGAATGCGTAGGCCGCGTGCAGACCAGTTCCGAACGCGAGCGCGGCGGGCAGGGTGATGGCGTAGGTGCCGTCCGCCGCAGTCAGCATCCGCCCGGCTTGCGTCCAACCGCCCGCTTGCGGCAGCCACAGCGATACGAATTCCCCAGGCAGACCCGTGGTATCCAGCCCGCCGTCCGGAGCCGTGCGCGCCTTGCGACCGTGCAGCACCTGCGCACCCGTGGTCGGCGTCGCGTCGTAGGCCATGTCGGTCGTCAGCCACGGTCCACCGGGATTGCCCAGCAAGTCATGGGCTTCGTCCTTGTTGCGCGGCAGCGAGTTCGCCAGATCTTGGGTGGACTTCTGCTGCCAGCCGGTCGAGGCCAGGGTGAACGGCAGCGCGCCGGCGTTGGGGCACTGCAGCGTCGGTTCGGGGGCCAGCGCGTCGGCGACCGTATCCAGCACCGCGGTATCTATGGAAGTTGCGTCAAGCGGCGCCGTGTCCTGGGTTGCGGAATCTGCCGTGACCGGGGTCGAACTCTTGGTGCCGCAACCGAGCGTCGCCACCAGGATCGTCAGAAGTAACTGCTTGCAAAGGCGCATCGCGTTCGTCCTGCCACCGCGAGGGTGCTCGCGTTCGGGGCGGGCAGGATAGCGCGTTTTTAGGCCATTGCATCCACCGCCCCGCCTTGCCATCCTCCCCGCCCGCCGTTCCATGCGGCCAGATGGACCATGACCGCCAGCCTGCCCCCGTTCGCCGGAAGATTCACGCTGCTGGGTATCGCCGGCCGCGGCGGCATGGGCGTCGTGCACCGCGCGGTCGATCTGCAGACCGGCGCGACCGTCGCCGTCAAGGTCCTGCACCACGGCGGCGTCGATTCTGGCGAGCGGTTCCTGCGTGAAGCCGAGGTGTTGGCGCGCATGACCCACGGCGGCATCGTCCGGCACGTCGCGCATGGGGCAACCAGCGAGGGCCATCCCTACCTGGTGATGGAGTGGCTCGAAGGCGAGGATCTCGCTGACCACCTCAAGCAAGGACCGCTGACCGCCGAGCAGACTGCCCACCTCGGCGCGGACATCGCCGACGCCTTGGCGTTTGCCCACCGGCACGGCGTGGTGCACCGCGACCTGAAGCCGGCCAACGTCTACCTGGTCGGCAACGATTTGCGTGAGTTGCGGTTGCTCGACTTCGGCATCGCCCGGCTGCAGGAAGGCCCCTCGGCGGCGACGCGCACGGGCACGGTCATGGGCACGCCGGCCTACATGGCGCCGGAACAGGCGCGCGGCGACCGCGGTCTGGACGGACGGGCCGACCTGTTCTCGCTGGGTTGCATGCTGTACGAGTGTCTCGCCGGCCGACCGCCGTTCGTCGCCGACAGTGCGATGGCGGTGCTGATCAAGGTGCTGCTCGAGGAACCGCCGTCGTTACAGGAACTACGCGCCGACGTGCCGCCCGCTTTGTCCCAATGCATCGCCAGGCTGCTGGCCAAGGACGCGGCGGAACGGCCCGAAACCGCTGAGTGGGTCGCCGACTTCCTGCGCGGCATCGATCCGCATGTGATTGTGCCGACTGCGGATCTGGCGCCCATCGCCTTGACTCGCAACGAACGGCGCATCGTCACGCTTCTGGTCGCGGAGGATCCCTGGCCGGGAGAAGCGCCGCCCGCCTGGACGAGCCCGGGGCCGACACGGGTGCCAGAGGATGACAACGCCGCCACGCTGATGATTCAAGACGCTGGCTTGACGGTGCGGGCGTTTGCCGGCGGGGCACTGGTCGATCTGCAGCGCCGGTTGGCTGGCCTGGGTGCGCGTTTGCATCGGCTGCTCGATGGCACGCTGGTGGCGACGCTGGACGCGAACTGGGCGGGATCACAGACCTCTGGTCCGGCGCAGGGCGAACAGGCGACGCGGGCAGCCCGGTGTGCCCTGTTGCTGCACAGTGCGCTGCCCGAAGTGGCGATGGTGGTGGCGACGGGCTACGGCGTGTCGTCGGGTGAGGCAGGCGGCGAGGTCGCGGTCGGTGAAGCGATCGAAGCGGCGGTGCGGGCTCTGCGCACGCTGGCATTGCAAGGGCGGCGCTGCATTGCGATGGACGACGCGACCGTGGGCTTGCTGGGCGGGCGCTTCGAAGTGCAGCGCGCCACCACGGCGACTGGCGATTTCCAGTGGATCCTGCAAGGCGACCGCCCGACCGAGACGCAACGGCCCTCGCTGCTCGGCCAAACGACGCCGTGCGTGGGACGTGGTCGCGAACTGCGCGTGCTGCAAGCGGTGTTCGAGAGTTGCGCCGAGGAAGGCGGTGCCAAGGTCCTGGTGACGGCGCCCTCGGGCCTGGGCAAGTCGCGCCTGCTCGAGGAGTTCCTGACCTGGCTCGGCCAGAAGCGGCCGGCCGTGCAGATGTGGTCGATTCGCGCTGAAGCGATGGGGCAGGAGTCGCCCTACGGTTTGCTGGCCGGACTGTTGTCGCGCGTGGCGGACCTGCAATCGGGCATGGACGATGCCGAGCGGACTGTGCGACTCAAGGCGCGCATCGATCGAGCCGTGGCGAGTGAACAGCGCGCCGCGGTGCTGGACTTCGCGGCGATGGTGCTCGGACTGCACGCGGTACAGCCCTCGGAGCGACTGCGCGCTGCCCGGGAAGATGCCGCGCTGATGGAGGATCTCGTGCGCGACGGGCTGGCGGCCTGGCTGCACGCGGAGGCCCGGTACTCGCCGCTCGTGGTGGTGATCGACGACCTGCAGTGGAGCGACCGGCTGACCTTGCGGGCGATTGGCGCAGTTCACGATCTGCTGAACAATGACGCGATCCTGTTCGTCGGCCTAGCGCGGCCCGAGGCGTTGGAGCGCTTCCCGTTGCTGCGCGTGGATCCGCACGTGCTGGAACTGCGCTTGGGACCGCTCTCGCGCCGGGCGTCGGAACAACTGGTGCGCGCGGTGTTGGGACCCGACGTGCCGCCCGCGCAGGTGGACGGCATCGTCGAACTGGCGGCGGGCGAAGCGTTCTATCTCGAGGAACTGATCCGCACCACGGCGGCGCAACCGGCGGGCCAGGACCTGCAGGCAACCCTGCCGACCACGGTGCTGGCGATGGCCCAAGCCCGCCTGGATGCTTTGGATCCCGAGGCACGGCGGGTGTTGCGGGCGGCCAGCGTGTTCGGCATGAGCGGATGGACCGACGGCGTGGCACAACTGGCGGGTGGTAGGGTCGATGCCGATCTGGAGCGGTTGGTGCAGGCCGAACTGTTGGTGCATGCGCCCCGCAGCCGTTTGCGCAGTCAGGAGGAAATCAGCTTTCGGCACGCGTTCTTGCGCGAGGCGGCCTACGCGATGCTGACCGACGCGGATCGCACGCTGGGGCACCGGTTGGCGGCGGCTTGGCTGATCGAGGCCGGCGAAACCGATCCGATCGTGTTGGCCGCGCACTTGCAGGCCGGCGGAGATGCGCCAGGCGCGGTCGAGCAGATTGCGCTGGCGGCGGAACAAGCGATGGCGGGAGCAGAGTTCGACGGTGCGCGCCGGTTGGTGCAACGCGGTCAGGAGCTTTTGGCCCAGGCGCCAGCGGCCGTGACCGCCGCGTCGCCACGGGGGCGCCAGGACGGCGTGGCCCGACTGCAGTTGGTGCACGCTGAACTGGAGATGCTGCAAGGGCATTCGACCGAGGCGCTCGAAGCGGCGCAGGCGGCGGCGGCGGGCTTGGAGCCGGGCAGTCGCTTGTGGTATCGCGCTGTTTCCGAAGCGGCCCGGGCGCTGGTGCGCAGTGCGCGGCTCGCGGAGGCCGTGACGATGACGGCGATCTTCCTGGGCCCGCCGCCCGCCGAGGACGCGACCGAAGCGCTGGTGTTCAACGCGGCGCGCCTGGTGGTCAACCTGCTGTTTGCCGATCTGGTCGAGGATGCCGATCGGTTGCTGGCGTTTGCCGAAGCCGAGCGAAATCGTGAGGGTGCCAACGTCGGCGTGGCGGCGGTAGCGCGGTTGGCCGGGGCGCGTTCGTCGCGCAAAGCGTTGGTGGGTGACCTGTTCGGCGCGTCCAGGCAAACCCAAGCGGCCTTTGACGGCTTCGCGGCGCTGCAAGACATGCGCAATGCCTGCGCCCAGCAACTCGACCTCGGCGTCATGCAGTTCCGCATGGGCCAGTGGGCGCTGGCCGAGCCCTTGCTCGGCGAAGCCATCACCCAGGCCGAGCGCTACGGTCTGCTGACGATGGTGGCGGTCGGCCGATTGTGGTTGGGTGCCGTGGTGTTCGAGCAGGGGCGCCGTGTCGAGGGCCTGAGCATGCTGCGCCATGCGCAGGTCGAACTGACCGGCCAGACGGTCTCCTTGCCGCACTGCTGGTGCCTGTTCCAACTGGTGCGGGCGAACCTGACGATGGGTGATCTGGCCAGCGCGGAGGTGTCGTCCCTGACCTTGCTGACGCTGGCCCGGCCGATGCGCGGGGCCTGGCCGCAAGCCAACGGCATGCACGCGCGGGTGTTGACGGCCCAGGGACGCAATGAGGAAGCCCTGCAGTTCGCAACGCTTGCGTGTCACGCCTGGAACGAGGGCCTGCGCGCGCCGGAGCGGGGTATCGTGCCGTGGCTGGCGTTGGCGGAAGCGCAGAAGGCCAACGGCGACCTGGCGTCGTCGCGCGCGTCGGCGGCTGGGGCTTGGACGCTGGTGACCCAGATGGCGGACTTCTTGCCGGATCCGGGGCTGCGCGAGACGTTCCTGAGTGCGGCGCCGGAGCACAGGTCGATCGCTGCCTTGCTGGTGTGACTCCCGCACCCGAACCCGCGGCAACCCACGCAGCAGCAGCGCGAACGGCGGCCGCTGTTGCCAGGATCGCAAGTCTTGCGCGCAGGTCGGCAGCGCCATGCCTCGGTCGCGCGGCGGGAAAGTAAGTTGACTCCGGAGGCGTCACGCAGGGTGACGTGCGCCGATTCGGAGGGAATCCATGGCCTCTCTTGCGGTCTTCTCGCGTTGTTCAGGCAGGGCGGCAAGCGCCGCGGCGTTGTTGTTCCTGGCGTGCAGCGATCCGCCGCGCGACGACCCGACCGCGGTGGTCCAGGTCCGGGCAACGGCAGGTGTCCACCACGTCCATCCAGACGCCAGCGGGGCGATCGAGCAAGCCGATGTGCCACCGCCCGTGGCCGATCCCGTCGCTGTGATCGGTGGCCTGACCGTGCCTGACGCCGCTGGAACGATGCCTGACGCTCCGGCCGCCGATGTTGAGCCCTCCGCCGGCGAAGACCTGAGCGCCGGGACGGATGCCGAAGAACCAGATGTGTTTCCAATCCCAGATATAGCTGCACCGCCGGATGAATTGACCGCGGCCGAGGTGGCGATTGTCCAGGATGCCGTGCCCGCCCCGGATGCAGAAGCAGCCCTGGATGCACAGCCAGCCCCGGATGTGGAATCAACCCAGGATGCGGAGCCGGCTCCAGACGAGGCTTTGGACGTGGCGCCCGTCGTGGACGCAGACCCGATAGCCGTCGCAATCGAAGCTGACGTGCCGGTCCAAGCTGACGTACCTGCGCCGATCGACATACCCGTTGAAGTGGACCTGGTTGCCGTCGATGTGAAGTCCGCGGTCGACGCTTCTGTGGTGGTCGACGCGGCTGTCGCAGTGGACGTTGCCGCGCTGGTCGATCCGGCCAAGGCGGACGCTATGGTGGACAGTTCAGACGTCCCGAACCCGAACCCG
>CAYHHL010000058.1:18158-28826 GCA_964356325.1 uncultured Enterobacteriaceae bacterium
CGCCACCACCGCCTCCGCCGCCTCCCGCCGTCGCAGTCAGCAAGCGCTTCCAGATGGCGTTCGGCGGCACCGGGTCGGAGAACTTCTACGCGGTCAAGCCCACCCCCGATGGCGGCTACATCGCCGCGGGTGACACCAACACTTGGGGTGCGGGCGCCCAGGATCTGCTGATGGTCAAGTTCGACGCGTGCGGGGCGACGCAATGGGCGCGCGCGTTCGGCGGCAAGAAGGACGACTACGCGTGGGCCGTCGACATCGCCAAGGATGGCGGCTACATCGCGGCGGGTGGCTCCAATACCTGGCCGGGCACTTACGTGGTCAAGACCGACGCCCAGGGCAACCTGCTGTGGTCGCACTCGTACGGCGGCAGTGGCTACGACTTCGCGTTCGGCATCACGGCCTTGGCCGACGGCGGTGCGGTGCTGGTCATCGAACAGTACAGTTTCGGCTTCAAACCCGAGAAGACCCATGCGCTGACCCTGATGAAGCTCGACACCCAGGGCACCGTCGTCTGGGCGCACAGCTACGGCGGCAAGGGCGATGGCGACGCGGGCTACCAACTGGTCGAACTGGAGAATGGCGATCTGGCGGTAGGCGGCGGCGCGGAGAGTTTCGGCCCTGGCAACGATGACTTCTGGTTGCTCGTCACCGGCCCCGACGGCGTGCAGAAGTGGTCGATGTACTACGGTGCTTCGAGTGACGAGGAACCGCGCGACATGATTCGCACTTCGGACGGCGGTTTCCTGATGACCGGCCACACCACCGGCTCGGGATCCAAGGCCAAGGACATCAGTCTGCTCAAGCTCGGCGCGGACGGCTCTTTCGAGTGGATGAAGCGCTTCGGCGGCGCGGGCTTGGAGCGCGGTCAGAAGGTCGTCGAGGCCGCGGACGGCTACGTGGTCGTCGGCTTCACGCAAAGCTTCCAGGGTGGTGGACAAGCCGACGTGTTCTGGGCCAAGACCGACAAGGCTGGAGTCTTGAAGACCTTTCGCGTGTTCGGTAACAACGCCTCGCAGTACGGTTGGTTCGCGGAGGCGGACGGCACGGGCGGCTTCGTCATCTCCGGTCAGGCATTCGGCTTCGGCAAGGGCAAGTCGGACGCGCTGCTGATGCGTTTGGACAAGGACGGCCATTCGGCGGGGTGCAACGAGGTGGACATTCCGCTGACGAGCGTGTCGAAGTCGACCTGCTCCGGGGTGAAGGTCGGCAAGTTCATGGCGATGCAGTTCGCCGGCGGGACGGTGCGGCCCTCGGCGACGGTGGTGACGACGATTCCCGTCCTGGGCACCGAGACCGCGATCTGCCCGTGCCAGTAGAGTTGGACAATAGCCCGCGGGCCTCCTAGAGTGCCCCGGTCCGTGAGCGGGCGTCTGGATCCAACACGATGTCCGCCCTCCGTCCTGCCAGCCGGGCCCTTCGAATCGCATGGTTGTGCGTGGTTCTCGCGTGCAATGGCGATCCGTTGCCGCCGCGCGCCGAGTTCGTGGATCAACGTCCTGACGCGGTCGCCGACGCCAAGCTGGTCGACGCGCCACAGGACAGCGCAGAACCAGCGGTGGATGCTGCCGAAACGAAGAGCGAGGTCGCGCCGGCTGACGTACCGCAAGACGGCGGTCTGGACGCGGAAGCCTTGGATGCCTTGGCGGATGCCGTGGATTCCATGGACGCCGACGCAGGGGCCTTGGATGCCGCGGTCGAAGCGTCGGAAACCATGGAAGACGCGACCTTCGGAGACGGCGACACCGCGACTGCCGATGCCGAAGTGGTCGCGTGCCCGGTCGGTCCCGAAACGTGCAACGGCGTGGACGACGACTGCGATGGCGACACCGACGAGGGCAGTTGCGACGACGGCAACGTCTGTACCCTGGACGAATGCGTGCCAGGCGGTTGCGCCCACGCTGCTGTCTTGAGCGCGTGCAGCGACGCAAACCTGTGTACGCTCAACGACGTCTGCAAGGACAAGGCATGCGTCGCGGGGCCCGTCAAGGTGTGCGACGACGGCGATCCTTGCACGCTGGACGTCTGCCTCGCCGCGGCGGGCTGTGACGCCTTGCCTTGCACGGATGTGGACGAGTGCAAGCTCGGGACCGCCGCCTGCGACCTGAACGCGGCATGCACCAACACGATTGGCAGCTACACGTGCGCGTGCAAGGCCGGCTACACGGGCGACGGCAAGACCTGCGCCGACCTCGACGAATGCAGCGTCGACAACGGCGGCTGCGGTGCCAACTCCGCGTGGTCGTGCGTCAACAACCCAGGCGGCGCCGCGACCTGCCAGGACGTGAACGAATGCGCGAACGGTTCGGCGATGTGCAGTGCCGATGCCAAGTGTACCAACGCGGTCGGCAGTTACGTGTGCCAGTGCGACGCCGGTTGGCAGGGCGACGGCAAGACCTGTGCCGATATCGACGAATGCGCTACCGGCACGGCGAAGTGCAGCACGGCGGCGAACTGCTTGAATGCCATCGGGAGTTACGCGTGCCAGTGCAAGCCTGGCTTCGCGGGCGACGGCAAGACCTGCGCCGACGTGGACGAATGCCAGGGCGGGTTGGCCCCATGCGACAAGAACGCGACGTGTGCCAATACGATCGGCAGCTATGTCTGCCAATGTAAAGCGGGCTGGGGCGGCAATGGCACGACCTGTGCCGACGTCGACGAGTGTGCCCCGGGCAGCAAGGCTTGCGATGCCAACGCCAACTGTGCCAACACGGGGGGCAGTTTCAGTTGCGCGTGCAAGGCCGGTTTCGTCGGCGATGGCAAGACCTGCAAGCCGGGCGTCGGCCAGGCAGGCAACCCGGCGCTGACGTGCGGCGCCATCCTCGCGGACCAACTCGCCGCAGTTTCTGGCAGTTACTGGATCGACGTCGACGGCGCGACCGGAAGCATCGCCCCGTTCCAAGGCTATTGCGATTTCACCAGCGAGGGCGGCGCGTGGTTGTTGGCTGCTCAACAGGTGCCCAGCCAGGTCTTCACCGACACGGGGCTGGACTTCCAGTTGGCCAACGCCAATTCACTGACCAAGACATTTCGCTTGGGCAATCAGAAGTTGCAGACGATCGCTGCCAAGGTAGCGTGGCGCATCACTTCGACGGGGGCCAACGGAGGCATCGTCGACCACGCCTGGTTCAAGCCGGGGTGCAAGATCGACTGGACGAACTACGTCGGTACTTATGGCAATTCCACGAACTTCGACGACAAGTGCGGCATTGCCTACACGAGCGGCACGTTCGCAGCGGTGCTGGGCGGCACGTTCGGGACGTTCAACTGCGCCAAGGGCATCGGCCAGAACAACAGTGGCGCTTATTGCAGCATCCGCATGGGTTCATGTGGTTACGACGACTTCAAGGAGGGCCAGGCGCTGCCGTGTAACGTGCTTTCGGTCTCGACCCTGACGCTGCGTTTGTGGGTCAAGTAACGGTTGCGTGTGGATCACTCACCGGCGTTTCGAGGCACATGACGCTGCAGCCACTCCTGCACGAACCCGGCCACCTCCTGCCAGCCGTCCTGACCGCAGATGAAGTGCGTTCGCCCGGGAAACTGCTTGAGTTCCGCGATGCTGCCTGCGTCCGTGTATTGCCGCAGGTTCCTTTCGTTCAGCGACGCGGGGATGATGTGGTCCAGTTCCCCGGCCACGAACAGCAGCGGCGCGTGCGGCTTTTTCGCGTCCAGCTTGCCCGCGCTGCCAGCACTGTCCCGCGCCACGTTGCGGCTTTCCGGCACCACGAAGCGGTCGTACGCCGCCTGCACTGCTTCGGGGGGCATCGTGTGGCAGAAGGTGTAGCGGAAGTGCTCGAGCGGCATCAGGTACGGCTTGTCGCCCTTCAGCGGGTTCAGCACCGGCAGGTTGCTCTTCAGGAAGCTGGGTTGGAACGAGATCGCGCCGTTCGGAGCCGCGCTGTCGATGCACACGCCGGCCTTGGCGAGCCCTTCGGCGACCAGCTTCTGCACGATCAGACCGCCCATCGAATGGCCTATCAGCACCGGAGGTTGCGGCAAGTTGCGCACTACGCTGCGGAAGGTGTCGATCACTTCGGCCAACCGCAGCTTGCCGAGGTCGGCCGGGATGTTCGCGCGCAACGCCGCCGGCTCGCCTTCGTGCCCCGGCCAGGCTGGCGCCACGCACTGGTAGCCGTGGGCGCGAAAGTCGGCCAGCCACTGCTGCCAACTGGCTGGATTCATGAACATGCCGTGGATGAAGACGACGTGGGGCATCGAGAGACTCCGGGTTCTGCGGTCAGGAATGCGGGACTGGCGCGGCATCCTACCCCAGATTCGATTCGCATCGTCGAGATTGTTCTTGATCCCAGATTGGGAACATGGCATTCTTGCTCCCAGTCTGGGAGCATTCCTGGGAGGTCGCCTTGCGTGTCATCGCCCGTCGTACACTGCAGGAGTTCTGGGAGGCACGGAATGGCGACGCCGAGCAACCACTGCGAGCCTGGTTTGCGGAGGCGAGCACGGCAACCTGGGCCTCGATGGCGGACATCAAGGCGCGGTACGCCCACGCCAGCATCATCGACGCCGAACGCGTCGTGTTCAACATCGGCGGCAACAAATACCGCCTCGTGGTCAAGGTCTGGTTCCCTGGCCAGGCGGTATTCGTGAAGTTCATCGGTACGCACGCTGCGTACGACAAACTGGACGTGCGGTCGCTGTAGGAGAAGTCATGGAGATTCATCCGATTCACGATGACGAAGGCCACGCGCGAGCCCTGGCTCGCATCGACTCGTTGTGGGGTGCAGAGCAGGGTGCGCCGCAAGCAGAGGAACTGGATGTGCTCGTTACGCTCGTAGACGCATACGAGGCCAAGCATCATGCGCTGTTGCCGCCGGACCCCATCGAGGCCATCCGGTTCCGCATGGAGCAGATGGGCCTGACGCGCAAGGACCTGGAGCCGATGCTGGGCAGTCGTGCTCGCGTGTCCGAGGTGCTGGCGGGGAAGCGGTCCCTTACGCTGGCGATGGTTCGTCGGCTGCGCAGCGGGTTGGGCTTGTCTGCGGATGTGCTGGTGGGCAGGGACGAACGTGCCGCATAGCTGGCTGGCAGCGCGCGGCAACATGACGTGGTCCGAACCGCCGCAATGCGCCCGCCCCCGGAATCCGACCCCGAACGAAAAAGGGGCTGCACCTCGCGGCACAACCCCTTGATCTTCTAGGCTCCGATGACAGGACTCGAACCTGTGACCCGGTGATTAACAGTCAGCGACAACATCATGATTTCAGCGCGCTTGGCGATCCTAACTCGATTGTTCTACCTGTAACAAGTCAGATTCAATCAAAAACAACCTAGGATCGCACTTGCGAAGCCGTTGACGCGACCGATCAAAGTCAGCGGGTCAGTTTTTCTTGGTGCGCTTGCGCGGCTTGCGTGCCAGTGCAGCACGAGCAAACCGGGCCGCGTCGTCGTCGTCCGCGAACCGATGTGCTGCCACGGCTGGCGGAACCGACAACCCAGGGGCGGCAGCCGTGCTGATCGGCGTTGTGTCGAGCCTGGCAGTCAGGGCGCGCATAGCCTGGGCATGCTCGGCCAGCCCGGCGATCAACTCGTGTATGGCAGCATCCGGCGCAGGCGGTGCAAGCCGGTTTGCCTCTGCCGGCGGCGCAGTTGCAACCGACGTTCGTGCCGCCGAATTTGCAAACGAGCGATGGCCTTGCCTTCGCTGTGCAGGCGGGTTTGCTTCGTCCGGCGTACGCGGTGCCCAAATGATGACGCTCTCTCCGTTGATCTTCTCGATCCTTGCGCGAATCATCCGCAACCACCCCAGAAAGCTCGGAGGAATCCGACAGCATGAAGCTACCCGTGCCTGGGCGCGCAGTCCACTTGGTGCGCGGAGGCTCGCCCTGACCCGCCATGGGTCGCGATCGACACGTGGCGACCGGGGCAGAGCGGATCACGGTCTACGACGACGACATCATCGAGGCGCACAACCTGCCCAACCAATGGTACCGCTTGGCGGATGTGGGCCGGAAGAAGGTGGACGCGCTGCAGGAACTCGTGCTCGACATGACCGGCGTGCTCATCGACGTCGTGCCCGAGCGGTTCCAAGGTCCAGGAGCCACCGAGGTCACGCTGTGCTGCGTGGACTCGATGGACATCCGCATCGAGCTGTGGAGGCAGCTTCACCCACGCCCGCAGCTGTACGTGGACGCCCGCATGGGCGCCGAGGTGGGAAAGGTCCACTGTGTCGGGCCGTTCGGCAGTTGGTACGACGACACCTTGTACCCGAGCAGTGAAGCCCACCGTGCACCGTGCACGGCCAAGGCCACGATGTACTGCGCTTCAGGGCTGGCCGCCTTCATCGCCAGCCAGGTGGCGCAGTACGCCAGCGACAGGCCCACCCGGGCAGAGCTCACCGTCGATTTCCGTAACGGCCTGATGCTTTGAACCTGGAGGACAACATGATGAAGTTCATCTGCGACCTGCTGCGCCGTGACGACATTCGCCAACTGCTGCTCAGCCTCGTGCTGACGGTCCTGGCGACGTTCGCCTAGGTGCTGGCCTGACAACTAGCGAAGAGCCGGGGCTGCCGATGTCGGTGGTCTCGGCTCTCCGCGTTTCAAGACGAGAACCCCATGCGAACGCTACCTCAGGCGACGGGCAACCTGCTCGAAGCCGTCACCGCGGACCTGCCAGTCGGGGGCTCGCGCCGCATCGACAACAGCAACGGCGCGTACATGGCCTTGCACGTCGACCGGCTGACCGAGCGCATGTTCAGCCTCGCGCCTACTACGAGCAGAACGGCGACCTGGTTGCCGACCCGGACGGCGTCTTCCTCAAGACCGACGCGGGCTGGCTGCCCGTGTCGCTGCAACTGTGCACCGGCCACTACACGGTAGGTGTCGAGGTGGCAGGTGACGTACCCGTTGGCGTCCGGCCGCGGGCGCTTCGAGAGCTGTCCTCGTTCGCGAGGATGTGGCTGCGCAACATCGCCGACCAGCAGGGTGGCGTAGCAGTGATTCTCGCGAAGATCACACGTGATAAATCGACGAGATGAACCTCGCCGGGTGGTCCGGCGCCGGGGCATCGCCACGTCCAACGAGCAAGGGGGACACCATGGACCAGGACAAGCTTCGGGTGCTGCAGCGCCCGTTCACGGACATCAAGACGCGGCCCGGTCGCAACGGCGGCGCCATCAGCTACATCGAGGGACACGCCATCGTGCAGCGGCTGAACGAGGCGTTCGGCGGCGACTGGTCGTTCAAGGTCATGGAACACGAGGTACTGGAAGGCGAGGTCATCGTGCTGGGCGAGGTGCGTGCGGGCGACCTGGTGAAGCAGGCGTTCGGCGGCTCGGAGGTGACGCGCACCCGCGATGGCAAGGTCATCAGCATCGCGGACGACTTGAAGGCCGCGGCGACCGACCCGCTCAAGAAGGCGGCGACGCTGCTGGGTGTCGGGCTGCACCTGTACGGACCGGAAGAAGCGCCGGCGCCGGTGGCATTGCCGCCGCAGGGTCCCAAGCTCGTTCCGGCGGCACGGCCGCAGCCCGAAGGCGAGGAGCCGGACGTGCCGGAGTCCAACCGCCTGACGCGCAAGCAAGCGGAGTTCATCGCCAAGCTCGCGCGGACCAACGGGCTGTCCAAGGCCGAGATCGATGAGCTGGCGCGCCAGCGATACGGCAAGTCCTCGGCGTTCCTGACGGTCAGGGAGGCGAGCGACTTCATCAAGGTGCTGTTGAGCGCCGCGTAGGAGGCCAAGGTGGAGTACCTAAAGCCGGCGGAACGGGCGGCGTTTCATGTTTCTGTCAGTCAAATCAAGTGCTTCCAGATGTGTCCAGCCAAGTACAAGCTTCGGTATGTGCTCGGGGCCGAGGCCGAGCACAAGTCGCCCAACTTGGTGGTCGGGACCGCCGTGCACGAGGCGCTGGCCTTGTACTACGTGATGGTCCGCGACGGGCTGGAGATCGAGCTGGCGCGTATCGAGCAGCAGTTCACCGAAGCCTTCGTCCAGGCCGCCGCGGAAGGTCCGGGCGTTCTGCTCGATGAGGGCGAGCGGTTGGAGGATGTCGAAGCGGTCGGCCTCACGCTGGTCAGGACGTTCCTGGCCAACGTGGTGCGGCCGGGCACGGTGCTGGCCATCGAGGCGCCGTTCTACGCCGATGTCGTCGACCCCGAGACCGGTGAAATTCTGGAGGAACAGCTCACCGGCTACCTGGATGCCGTTGTCGAGGTGAACGGCAAGGTGGTGGTGCTGGAGCACAAGACCGCGGCCAGGGCGTGGAGCCAGGACCAGTTGGAGTTCGACCTGCAGGTGTCGCTGTACCAGGCGGTGACCGGCGCGGAAAAGGTGCGGCTGCAGGTGCTGACCAAGACCAAGGTGCCGAAGATGTTGGTGCACGATCTGCGCCCGGGAAGAGCGGCAGCAGGTCGAGGCAGTGACGATTGTCGTGCAAGTGCTCAAGGCGATTCGGGCGGGCGCGTTCTGGCCGAGCCCCGGGTGGGGCTGCGAGGACTGCGAGTTTCGGCGGCGGTGTCGGGGGTAGCTCGCGGGGGCGGAGGGGCTTGGTGCTCCTTCGTTCCTTACCTTGGAAGCGCAACACGGGATCGCTCCTCGCGCCGACAACAGCGCCCCGGTCATCTTGACCGCCCTGAGCAACTGACGGTATAGCCCGTGCGCCAGGTCATTCCAAACGGGGACGACCGTGGCGCCTGTGTGTCCATCAACACTTTGAAATGGGTGACCAATGACGTTCAATCCTCGGCTGCACAACATGGAAGTAGAGCACGCGACCGACGAGCCCACCCGCCTCTTGTTGAACGACTTGTGCGCGGTGAACCGATCGACGCACCAGACACACACGATCGTCGGACCTTGGTTTGAAGCACGGATGAAGTCCATAATTAGGGATCGAATTTCGGCTGGCCCAGCAGGCGCTGACTGGGTCGTCTCCGGACCGTCTCAGGTTGTCGACATCGAACAGGAAGGGAAGCACCATCTGCGTTCGCGGTCGTGGGACATCGTCGTGCACCGCCGCGTTGATACGGCGCTGTACTCGGGGTGGCCGATCCCGGGCGATCCGGGTGCACCGATGTCTCAGCAAGATTTCCCTCTTATACCGATGAGTTCGATTGCGGCCGTAATCGAGTGCAAGACTTACTTCAAAGACATTGCAGGGTTTCGTGCCCGACGGTGCTTCGACCACGAGAATCAAGCCACCGCCGGTCATCTGGGCATGCTGGGGCCCAAGGTGCGCAAATTCCTGTTGATGGCTGCTTCTGAACCGCACGTCATCAACACAATGCATGCACAGGCGAACGGAAAGGCATTGGAATCGGGATTACAGGTGTTTGCGCTCAGCCAGTTGAAGACGGGCTCGCAGGACGGCATGCCGGTCTACAACTATCTGCCAGTAAATCCGACGGACGACATCTGGCCGCTCCAGCGCTTCCTTGCCGCTATCGACGAGGGCGTGCGGGCGGCAGACTGCAGTGAAGCGGGCTCGTGACAGAACGCGACACGCTTTGTCGCTGGCCTCTGGCAGCGTACCTCGAGGCGGGGCTGGACGACGTGAACGACGCGTCGGAGTGCAGTTCCACGACGAGGCGACTCTGTATGGCCCGGGTCAATCCACGCCGCGACGCTCAGGACGGAATCGCGGACGCAATTGAGATCAAGGACTGCTTAGCCACGTTTTGGACGGACCTTGCATCGACGTGCGACGGCAGCACAAAACTCGCGCGGATGTCGACCGGGTTCATCAGTGTCGACCGCGCATTCGGCGACCTGCGGCGAGGCGATTTCATTGTCGTTGCCTCAAGACCTTCGATGGGCAGGACTGAGTTCGTGACCAGCCTTGCGGTCAACGTTGCGTTGCAGTCACGGTGCCTGCCTGCAGGGACTGACGAAACGAGACTCCGTGTGCTTGTATTCTCTCTCGAATTGAAGCGAGAAGCGTTGATACAGCGCGTGTTGGCGGCCCGTTCCGGTGTTCGACTGGGGAAGATCTTGCGGGCCGATATCAGCGAAGAGGACGAACAGCGGCTACGCGCGGCTTCCGATGAACTCTCGAGGACCGACTTGGCCATCGACGATACGCCTGGCCTCTCGATTGCCGAACTGGAAACCCGGGCAAGGCTGGCCGCGATGTCGGCCCCACTGGATCTCGTCGTCGTGGACGGCATGACGCAAGTCCGCGGGCGCCGTGCCGCAGCGCAAGATCGGAGCGGGCTTGCGTGTCGTTTGAAAGAGCTTGGGCAAGAACTGAGTTGCGCCGTCATCGCAACCGCGAACCTGAATCGGAATGTGGAAAGCCAAGTCGACAAGCGTCCGCTCATGGACGACCTGACGAGCCAAAATGGCCCCATCGATCGTCATGCCGACATAGTCGCCACCCTCTACCGCGAGGTCGTCTACGACAAGGATGCTTCGCCAACAGACGTTGAACTGAACATCATGCGGGGGCGCGATGGCACTGGGGACGAGACTGCCTTGTTGCGCTTCGACGTAAACAGCATGGCGTTTTCCGAGCGTTTTCACTAACGAGTTCGGCCTTTTCGCGCTCGAGATACAGAGATCAACAGGAGCGACCATGGTCATCGAGGCGATCCGGGGTGACATCACCAAGCAGGAGGTCGACGTCATCGTCAACGCGACCAACGAAGCCCTGGCCGGCGGTGGCGGCGTCGACGGAGCCATCCACCGCGCTGCCGGGGCCGAGGAACTGCACGA
>CAYHHL010000059.1:0-28822 GCA_964356325.1 uncultured Enterobacteriaceae bacterium
AAAGCCGGCCTGCGCCGGCTGAGGGCCCAGTCCGCGTAGGCGGACTTCGCAGATCTAGGCGCGGCTTCAGCCGCCGGCAATTTCCCTGCCGCGGTCAACTGATCGAAACCCCGTGACGAAGTACCAGGGCCATGCACCACTTCCACCACCAGGACGGCGAGTTGTGCGCCGAGTCGGTGCCGCTCCAGCGCATCGCCGACGAGGTGGGCACGCCGACCTACGTCTACTCGTCGGCGACGCTGACCCGCCATTACCAGGTGATGGACGCGGCGCTGCAAGGCGTGGACCACACCATCTGCTATGCCGTGAAGGCCAATGGCAATCTGGCGGTCCTGCAACTGTTGGCGCGGCTGGGCAGCGGCTTCGACATCGTCTCGGTGGGTGAACTGCGGCGCGTGCTGCTGGCGGGCGGCGACCCGGCCAAGGTGGTGTTTTCAGGCGTGGGCAAGCGCGACGACGAGATCGCGACCGCCTTGCGCGTGGGCGTGCTGTGCCTGAACGTCGAATCCGCGGGTGAACTCGAGCGGATCGAACGGGTTGCCGAATCGCTGGGCCTGCGCGCCCCTGTCAGCCTGCGGGTCAACCCCGAGGTCGATGCCAAGACGCACAAGTACATCGCCACCGGGTTGCGCACCTCCAAGTTCGGCGTGGCGATGGAAATGGCGCCCGAGCTGTACCGCAAGGCCGCGAAGTCCAAACACTTGCGCGTGGTGGGCGTCGACAGCCACATCGGCAGCCAGATCCTCGACCTCGCGCCGTTGATCGAAGCGGTGGAGAAGGTGCTGGGGCTGGTCGAGCGACTGCGCGCAGAAGGGATCACGTTGGATCACCTGGACATCGGCGGTGGTCTCGGCATCGCCTACCGCGACGAGACGCCGGTGACGCCGCACGAACTCGGCAGCCTGGTCACCGCGATGGCGCGGGCGCACGACCTGAAGCTGCTGGTCGAGCCGGGGCGGGTGATCGCGGGCAACGCCGGCATCCTGCTGACCCGGGTGTTGGGCGAGAAGTCCAACGGCGATCGACACTTCATCATCGTGGACGCGGCGATGAACGACCTGCTGCGGCCGGCGCTGTACGACGCCTACCACGCGATCCAACCGGTGGTGCAGCATGCCGGGCGGCCGGGTCGCGTCGTCGACGTGGTCGGGCCAGTGTGCGAGTCGGGCGATTTCCTGGCGCAGCAGCGGGAGTTGCCGGTCATGGAGCCGGGCGAGTTGCTGGCGGTGATGGGCTGCGGGGCGTACGGCTTTTCGATGGCGTCGACGTACAACAGCCGGCCGCGCGCGGCGGAAGTCCTGGTCGACGGCGAGTTCTTCCACATCGTCCGGGAGCGCGAAACGGTCGAGGACGGCTACCGCGGCGAGCACCTGCTGCCCTGAAGTCCATGCGTTCCGTCGCGTCGAACTACGCAATTGCCTGAAGATCTGTGCAAGACTTGCGGACTTGTTCACCGCGCTTTCTTGCCATCTGCTGCAAACACCGCAACATGGACTCGGGGACCACCCTGGCACATCGCTTGCTCCAACTACAGGCTGCCAGCGCGCACGACAGGAGCCGATGCCCACGCGATCTTCCCACCGCACGACCCTTGCAGCGCGCCGCCAACGCGGTTCGACGTTGCTCGAACTGATGATCGGCCTCGCGCTGTTGACGGTGCTGACCGGCCTGGCGATTCCCGGCATCAGCACGATCATGCGGGCCTACAACCTGCGCAGCGCGGCCGACGACGTGCTGTTCGCCGTCAACCTCGCGCGCAGCCAGGCTGTCAGCAACCACCGCGCTTACGGTCTCGTCCTGACTGCACTTTCGCCCACCGCGCCGCTCAAGTTCACCGTCGTGCAGGGCACCGGCACGCAATGCTCGAGCCTGGTCGGCGGCCTGGTCGTGTACAGCGCCGACCACAGTCCGGCCAACATCACCAAGCCGCCGCCCATCCGCATCCGTGGTTACGCGCCCTCGGACCTCGGCATCGCCGGCGCTGACCTCTGCTTCAAGACCGACGGCCGGGTCCTGCGCGCCGACACCGGCATGCCGTTCAGCCCCGCGGTCGGTACGGCCTTCGAAGCGGGCGACGTCGTGCTCGAATTGGTCCGCATCACCGACGACGAGACTGAGATCGGCACGCCGCTGCAGGTCCAGATCGGCTACAACGGCACCGCGCGCATCACCTTCGGCCGGCCGATCGCCCTGTTGCAGGGGGCCGCGAAATGAGATCGCAACGTGGCTTCACGGTGCTCGAACTCCTGATCGGCAGCGCGGTGGCGACCATCGGCTTGTACGCGAGCCTGCTGTTGGCCATGAGCGCGCTGCGGGGCAATACCGAACGGCGGGACAGCATCCTGGCCGAGCAGTACGCGCAACACCTGCTGGCGACGATCCAAAGCGAAGCGGTGATGTGGACCAATGACTCGCCGCCGAACAACATCCCGGATTTCTTGAAGAACGTGACGACGCCGGCCGTGGTGGCACAGTCGACCGGCTGGCTGCATGGGCCGGTCAGCGTGTTCGCGACGGGCAAGCAGGTCGGGCCGATGGGCGCGAGCAAGACCTGGGACAGTGGCTTGCTGTCGGAAATGCCCAATGATCGCGGGACCCGGTTCTGCGTGCACTACCGCCTGACCTGGATAACGACCGAGATGATCCGCGCCGAGGTGCGGGTCACTTGGCCGCGCCTTTCGCTACCCATGGACAAGTACGCTGATTGCCCAGCCGAAATGGTGCTCGATGTCGGCAACGTCGGGTCGATCACGCTGCCCGCGATGGTGATGAAAAATGTCTATGTGCAGTAGACGAGCACAGGAAGACGGTGCTGGGCGTCGCGGCGAACAGGGCTTCAACCTGCTCGAATTGCTGATGTCCATGAGCCTGGCGACCATCCTGTTCATGGCCATCACGACCCTTTACGTCAAGCAGGGCGAGGTGCTCCAGGAACAGAACGACGTGCTCGACATGAATCGCGAGGCGCGCTTTTCCCTGGACCACCTGCGTCGCGACCTGACAGCGCTCGGCAGCAACGGCACGCCCAACAGTGAGGCGGACCCGCTGGTATGCCCCAAGCCGGACGTGGCGCTGCGGGCGATTTCCGCATCGATGCTGGGTAGTTATGTTGCGGCACCGGAGCTCAATCCGGGCGTGCGGCCGATCGCCGTGACCCTGTTCGGCAGCTTGGACGTCAAGCGCCGGTTCCGTACCGCTTCCATCGAAGGCACCAAGGTCTTCCTGTTCGACGACAGCTCCAATCCGTTGCCAAAATCGCAGGCCGAGTTCGAGCAGATCTTCACCGACGACAGGTTCTTGCGCATCAGCGGCGCCGACGGACAGATGATGTTCTTCCACATCGTCAGCGCCAATTCGGCCGACGCCAGCATCACCGTGTCCAGTGTCATTCCGCGCCTCGGCGAGGGCCAGGTGTGCGGCTACGGCGGCTTCGGCGGCAACTACTGGGTCGACGTGCAAGGCTTCATCCGCTATCGGATCATCGGTGACACGCGGCCCGATGCGCGCGTCCTGGTCGGCGGCAAGCCCGAGCGTACGCTGCTGGTGCGGGAACGCCTGATGGGCGACGGAACGACGTTGCGCAGCCAGACGATCTTGGCGGAAAATGCTGTAGAACTAGGACTTTACGACGCGATGATCGACACGGCCCGGGCGCCCGAGACGATGAAGGGCACCGTGCTGACCAAGATCGACAACATGCTGACCGAAGCGGGCGGTGGGCTGCTGGGCAGTACCGGCGACGCGGTGCCGGAATCGCTGCGGGCGCTGACGGTCAAGCTGAGCATGCGCGGCGAATGGCCGAACAAGAACCTGACGCACTTGCCGCGACTTACCTACTACAGTCCGCTGACCACGTTCCAACTGGCCAACGACGGCAAGGGTGCGACACCGGTGGTCACGCTGGCGACGCGAGTGTTCCTGCCCACGCTGGTGTCGCGCAACCTGTGAGGATCACATTGATCCAGACCGAGGCCTAGAGTGACCAAGCCGCAACCGTTGCCAGACCAGACGCCGCAGCCGCCAACGGGTGAGCGTGGCATGGTGCTCATCATCACCCTGCTGATGCTGACGGTGCTGGCGGTGCTGGGCAGTGCGGCGGTCATGCGCACTTCCCTGGACTTGCGCGAAGGCGGCGCCCAGCGGATCGAGACTGCGGCCTACCAGTTGAGCGAGGCCGGCACGATCGCGGCAGTGGGGCTGGCGGCGCAAATGCAAGGCGGATTCGCAGACTACGCGGCGGCCAAGATCGGTTCGACGCTGACGATGGCCGACATGGGCGCAGGGATGCTGCAACTGACCGGCGTGGACGGTTCGTTCGGAACGGAACTGGCGGCGGCCGGCAAGGTCGATTTCAACGCGAAGGTGTATCCGCCGGATCTGTCTTCGGCGGCAGCGGGTTACGATGCCGGCCGATACTGTTTCCAGACTTATCGGGTGGTCACGACGTCGCAGATCGGCGCGGCCACGGCGACCACGCTGTTCGAAGTGCCGCTGCAGGGGCAGACCGCGCTGGCCGCGCAAGTGACGGTCGGGCCGATTCTGTGCAACCAATGACCGCGGGCCTTGGCCAGGCAGTACCGCGGATTGGCCAGGAGGCGCCATGAGTTGTTTCACGTTGCGCCCCGATTTGCGCGCCAACGGCTTGCCACGCTTGTTGTGCCTCGTGGGCTTGCTGTCCGGGGTGTCCACTGCCGCGCTGGCGACCACGACGCTGCCCGAAGTCTTGCTGGTCGTCGACACTTCCGGATCGATGCAATACCGCGTCGGAGCTGACGAACTGCCGATATGCGGCTCTGCCGATCCGTCCGTGCCCGACCAGCGTTCGCGGTGGAATGCCGTGCGCGAGATGATCGGCGGCTCGTTTGCCAGCTTCACTTGCGGCTACGAAGGCCTGCCGGTCAGTCCGGAAGTGACGTCGCCGCCCGTCCAGAGCACCGGTGTGACCCAGTGCATTCCGGGACTTGCGGCCAGCATCGGCTCCAAGTACAGCGCGGGTGGCAGCGCGGACAGCGACGTGCAGACCGGCAGCGCGACCTGGCTGGACACCGCGGACCCGTCGGGCAACCTCGTGCTGAACGACGCTTTGATCACCCAGGTGGCCATTCCGTGGATGCGCTTCAACCTCGCGAACATCGCGGCCAAGCAGGCGGTCGACAACGTGACTGGCGAGCAGTGGGTCGGCGCCAGCGTGAAGCTCGAACCCGCGGCCGTCGTGGCCCCGGGCGGCGTGTCCGTGGTGCTGGTGCTCATGACGGCAGATCCGACCTCCACCGGGCCGAAAGCGATCGTGTGCGAGGCGGACATCGTCGGTCGTCAGGTCGTGTCGCTGCCCGCACCGGTCGTCATGGGCCAGCCGACCGTGTTGACCCTGACGGATTCAGCGGTTTCGACGTTGCGGGCCATGGCGACGGCGGGCACCAAGAACGTGGGGTTCGCGATCGTGCCCATCGGCACCGTGCTGACGCCGCCGTGCAACGCCCTGCTTGGCACGCCCAGCGACGCCAAGGTCGTGTGGACTGGGGCCTCGGCCGCGAGCCGCCCTAGGCTGGACGTCGTGGTCGGCCTCAAGTGCCCGGACGAAGGCCCCGGCAAGCACAGCACGGCCTTCGCCGTCCAGAATGACGGCACGACCGCCAGTAAGGCCACGGGCTTGGACGGGCTGCTGACCGTGTTCGGACCCCTGGCCAAGTTCGCGCTCTTGGCTGAGGACGGCATGCTGAACAAGGCCGCCACCGCGCAGGGCGGATTTTCCTTCGGCAGCATCCAGAGTTCCATCTGGGGCGACATCAACTCGGGGCTCGCGGATCCGTACCTGGTCGGCACGACTAGCGTTGCAGTGACCGGGCCCGACACCGCCGGCGCGCGCTCAGCCACGGAGTCGGCGATTCAGCAAGCCCTCGCGAACATGCGGCCCAACGGTCCGACCCCGCTTGGCACGCAACTCGCGGACACCTACGACTATCTCTTCGAAAGCACCTACAAGGACAAGCATTTCCGCTCGCTGGCCGAAGATCCCATCAACGGCGACCCCTACCTTTCCTGTCGTCCGCACATCGTAGTGGTGTTCAGCGACGGCGGGGCGAACCTGCACACCGGCGGCGCCAACGACGGTCGGGCCTACGCCGTGCAGCAGGCCGGCCGGCTTTACACCAAGGGCGTGCAAGTATTCGTACTGGCAGTGGGTTTTCCCCGCGATGCGAACGCGGCGGGGCCGACTGACGAAGACCTGCAGTTCCTGGACGACGTCGCAGCGGCGGGCGGTACCCAGCAGGCCGTGCCGGCCCAGACTCCACAAGCCGCCGTGGCCGCGCTGGCTCCAGCGATTGCCAAGACTTCAGTCGTGGGCGAGGTGCTGACGCGGCCCCTGTACACGCATTCGACGGGTCTGCAGGCCGAAGTCGAGCATGTCTTCAGCACTATGAGTGTTTTTGACATCAGTCAGCCGCTACGGACCCGTGGTGTCCTCGAGCAGCGCATCTTCAAGTGCGGGCCGGAGTGCAAGGCCGCGGCGACGCCCAATCGCGCCCAAGTGTGCAAGATCGTGGATTACCAAAAGCGGCTGCTCGAGCGCACGATTGCGCGGCGGCTTTACACCCACGCTGCCGCGACCCGTGTCGATGCGGACTCGGCCCACCTCTCGGCGACGGACCTGGGCATCCTGACGGTGGGCGTCGGTCCGCACCTGGTGCTGCAGCCGGACACTTCCTGCGTGACGACGGGAGGTCATAACCTGTCTGTGCCGGCCGAGCGCGACGACTTCCGGGACCATGTGCTCGCCACTTTGCGCGCGGTCACTGGCACCTGCCGGCAGAACTTTCCGCTGGGCGCTCCGGCCCGGGCCCAACCGGCGCTGATCGAGCCTGCGCGGCGCCTGCCGTTGCGGGACCCGACGTTCCTTTCCTACGCGAACACCAACGTGCCGACGACCGCGCAGTACTCGGACTTGCAGATGCCGGGTTCCGCGGGCCGGCCGACGATGCTGTTCGTAGCGACGCACGACGGCTTGCTGCATGCGTTTCGTACCGATGCCGACCCGACGATCAACGTCAAGGACATGCTGCAGCAAGGCGATGAAATGTGGGCTTGGTTGCCGCGCTTCAACCTGATCAAGCTCTCGCAAATGAAATTGGTGACATCGGCGGCGGCTTCGACCCTAGGCGGGGCGATCTCGGCGGGCCACGTGCTGTTGAATCGCGCCACGGCGTCGGCGTCGGACACGGCGAAGAACTGGCGCGCGGTGGTCGTGGTCGGCGCGGGCGAGGCGGGCTCGGGCTACACGGCTCTGGACGTGACGGCGCCCGACGATCCGCAATTGCTGTGGGAAATCACGCCCAACTACCATTGCTTCGCGACAGGATCGGTGGCGGGCGTCGCGGGTCCCCAGTGCGTGCCGACCACGACGTACCAGGCGCTCGGGCGCTCGACGGCCAAAGCGGCGATCGCGTCGCTGTTCTTCGCGCGGGATGCTGAAGTGCCGGGCGAGCACGCGGTGGCGATCATCCCGATGGGCAAGGCGCCTGGAGAGGCGACCGTGGCCAACCTGGGCACTGAAGGCATCGGCGACCGTGGTGTGTTCATCGTCGACCTGGCGACCGGCGCGCTGGTCAAAGCGTTCAAGACCAATGACTTGGTGTTGACCGGCATGCCGATGCCGGTGGCCGACACGACGCTGCTGGGCAACGCCTGGACCGACATCGCCTGCTACAACGGCGCCCCGGGCCAGATCACCACCCGGTGCTTTCAGGGCGATTCCAAGGGTGTGCTGTGGCGCCTGGATCTCGCCTCGAAGGACCCTTCGCAGTGGAAGATGAGCTACTTCTTCGACGCCTACGGTGGTGCCGACGCCCCGGCCTCGCTGCAACTGCCCATGGCGAGTCCGGATCGCGCGCCGATCGTGTCGCCGCCCGCGCTGGCGTTGACCCAGGACGGCCGCTTGAACATCGTGTTCGGCGCGGGCGGTTCGACCGAGGACGCGACCCTGACAAGGCGGCACCTGGCGTACTCGCTGACCGAAGTCTTCAAGCTGGCGGGCGACGGCACGGCCGCTGCACCTTCGGCTTTGCGCAACTGGGTCAAGGAGATGGACGACTACGAGCGCTTCGTGGGCCCGCCGCTCATCTTCGCGTTCAACGCCTACTGGAGCAGCTATACCGTGGTGAAAACGGGTGCTTGTGATATCGGCTCGGCGCGGCTGTGGGGCGGCAGGTTCGACAGGCCGAAGACGCCCTCGGACGTGAGCAACCTGCAGGGCGCCTTTCCGGATCCCGCGGCACCGGCGCTGCTGACGCACAACCTGGAAGTGCTGGAACTGGGTGCGTACGAACCTTCGCCGGTCGATGTGCAACCTGTGCCCGCATGCAGCGGTTCGTGCTCACCGACGGATGCCAAGTGCGTGGCCGGCCTGGGCGGCCAACTGGGCGGAGCGAGACCGCAGTACCAACTGGGCGTACAGGTCGCGGGCAACGTGCAGGGCCAGTACCAGAAGCCCAAGGCCGGTGTCCAGCCGCAAGTAGGCACGATTACACGGGACATTCCGCAGCCGAGGACGGCAGCAGTGGTGACGGGATGGGACCTGCTGTTGGATTGATCGCGGTCAATCGCGTGCCCGGACTGCTGATCCTACTCATGCTTCCAGGCTGCGATGCGCCCAAGCCCATGCCGCCGCGTCCGTCGGCCGTGGTCCTCGCGCCGAAACCGCATTCAGAAGAATCCGTGTGCCCAGGCGGTCTTCTCTGCGAGGCCGCGACGCCCCTGCTCGGCTGGCGCGTCCCCGTCGGTTGCGAGCCCGAGGTCACCCGGCAGCGCGTGCAGGCCTGCTGGTTGCCCCACGTCGCGTTCGACCGGATCGACGAGTTCTTTCGCAGCCGCTATCACGTCGTCGCTTCACCCGAAGGGCTGACGGTCCACTCGTTGCGCGTGTTTCCCCCGGGCGTCGACCCGCCGTTGCTGCAGGTGTCGCGGCGGCCAGAAGGCGTCGAGCTGGTGGCACTGGCCGGCGGCGGAACTGACGCAACTCCGTGAAGGTGGGAGCAAACGCCGCGTGTTGCCGCCGTTGCGCGTTGACCGGGACGGGGCCTGCCCCTATGCTGGCAAACCGGCGTTCGGCGACCCACCCAGGTACCTGGCGCATGCGACACCGAACCACGAGGCGAAGACGATGGCAGTAGGAACCAACGACCCGGCAGTCCGAAGCAAGGACCCGATGGAGCGCCTGCAGCGGCTGCCCCGCGACGTGCTGAAGCTGATGGAGCCGATCTCGCTGTTCGACGAACTGAACCTGCGCGAGCGTTCGATGCTGTCCGAAGTGGCGGAAGTCGTGCGCTGCATCGGCGGCACCAAGGTGTTCGACGCGGGCGACGAGGGCAAGTACCTGTACTGCGTGCTGCAAGGTCGCCTGGACCTGCGCACCGGCGTCGCGACCGGCCTGACCCACAGCGTGCGCGAGATTCCGGCCGGTCGGTTGGCGGGTCTGGATGCCGTGCTGACCCAACAGCCCTACCACATGATGTGCATGGCGCTGGAAAACACCGCGGCGTTACGCTTTCACACCCACCAGTTGCACCAGCTGCTGGCAGCCGGTACCCCGGCGGCGATCAAGCTGTTCGCGGCGCTGCGCACTGAACTGGGCAACGACATCCGCACGGCGACCCTGCAGGTGGTCAAGCTGCTCGACGCGACGTCGGTGCGCGGCTCGAGCATGGGCATGCCGGGGATGGGCACGCCGACGGTGGACGGCACGCCGGCGGTGGGCAGCCTGGCGGCGAGAGCACCGGTTGGCCAGCCGGTCAACGGCATCCACGGCGTGGTGCCGCCGCTGACCAAGCCCGGCCGGCGCTAACTGCGATCCGCCGGCGCGCGACGATACAAACCCCTGCAAATACAATAAGGCACGCGAACCACGGCGACCCGCTCTTGGGCGAGGCCGTGCAACCGCCCGACGCCCCGCCGGTGCTGGTGGCGACATCGCTGCCCTGGCCATCGATCGCGCCACCGTCCTTGCTGCCAGCGTCGCTTCCGCTGACATCGGATCCGGCGTCCGCACTGCTGCTTGGCGTCCTGGCCGTCACGCCCTTGGCCTCGGTGATTTCGACCATTCGATCGGCGCTGAACGGACCGAACTCCTCGACCGGCAATCCGGGCCAATGCACCTTCACCTTCTGCACTTGCGTCGCCGCGCCGAGGCCGAAGTGCAACGTCAACGAGTCCTGCGTCGCCAGGCCTTGCCCGCCGCTCACCACCCGCGACATCACCCGGCCGTCGCCCGTTTCGACCGTCACCCACGCGCCGATCGCCGCCGTGTTGACCTTGGTCACGCCGTGCAACTTGACCTTCAGCCAATGCGCGGTCGTGCCCGTTGCGACGCTGTAGTCGTTGCGGAACAGCTGGTTGTTCGCCACATTGTCCAGGTCGCCGTCGCCGTCGATGTCCGCCCAAGCCAGGCTCGCGCAACCCAGTGTCTGCCACCCGGCTTCGTAGGTGGCGTCCGAAAAGTTGAGCCACGCGCCGTCCACCTTCGACAATCCGTCGTTGCGCCACAAACGGCCCATGCGATCGCCGTAGTACGCGCCGATGACCAGGTCCATGTCGCCGTCGTTGTCCAAGTCTGCAAACGAAGGCGCGCTTTGCGTCTCGCTGTAGGCGATGCCCGTCTGTTCGCGCAGTTCCGTGAAGCCCCAGGCCGCATCAGCGCCGTCGTTGCGGAAGAAACGCGAGCGATCGCTGAAGGCGATGAACCGAGGATGCGCGAGGTTGGCCGCGAACAGGTCGAAGTCGCCGTCATCGTCCGCGTCGACCCATTGCGCACCGGTGCCGTGGCCGTAGGCGCCCTGCTTGCCGGAACCGCGCGTACCGTTCTTCTTGGCGATGTCGATGAACTTCTGCACGGGAAAGTCGTTGCGCCAGAAGAAGTTGGGCGTGAACCGGTAGTTGTTCACGTAGATGTCGGTGTCGCCGTCCTGGTCCCAGTCGAGCGCCGTCGGGCCGCGACCGCACTGCTTGCCGGACTTGCGCAGGCCGAACTGGGTGCCGACCTCGGTGAACGTGCCATCGCCGTTGTTGTGCCACAGGAAATCGTCGTCGCACACGCCCAGCACGTCGTTGCCGTTCTTGTCCTTGATCACGTGCTCGTAGTTCGCGCAGTAGATGTCCAGGCGGCCATCGTTGTCGACGTCGGTCCACAGCGCGCCTTCGGTCGGGAAGTCACGATCGGCGGATTCCGTGAACATGCCGGGGCTGATTTCCACGAAGGTGCCGTCGCCCTTGTTGCGCAAGAGTCGTTCCTTGCCCCCGAACACGAAGATGTCCAGCTTGCCGTCGCCGTCGTAGTCGCCCCACACGCCGCCGCCGCCGCCCAGGCCGGTGAGCGCCGCCCCGACGCTGACGTCCTCGAAATGGCCTTTGCCGTCATTGCGGTACAGCGTTGCTCCGCCGAACAGCAGGTCGTCGTCGCCATCGCCGTCGTAGTCCCCGAAAGCCATGCGCCCGCCCGTCGCTATGCCCGCGGCTTCGGTGACTTCCGTGAACCAGCGCTTAGCCTTCAGATCGCCCGAATAGGTGCCGGCGATGCGGATCAGGAAGTTGTACGGCGAGATGAGACCGCCGTACTGCTCCATGCCGTCCTTGTCCTTGCCCGGCAAGTCGATGAAAGAGTGAGCATCCTTCTCTGGGCGATCGGGATCCTTGGCGTCCACCGCGACGTTGGGGCCGGTTTCGACGATGCGCACGCCGATCCAGAACGGCTGCAGCGCGCCGACGCTCAACTGTTCGTCCGTGAAGTCGACTTCGATCCACTCGCCTTTCTTGCCGACGGTGACCGTGCGCGGCTTGACCAGATCTGCACTCGCATCCGGTACTTTCCCTTCCGGCGAGCCCGGTTGCCGGCCACCGTTGTCCTGCCAGACGTGCACCTCGACCTTGCCCGGATCGCCCCAGAACGCGATCTGCACTGCGCCCAGGGTGAACGCGTGTTCGGGCAGGACCTCGACGGCCAGGATCGAGCCGACAGCCGGCGGACCGGAAGCGAATTGCAGACCGCCGACCGGTGTGCCGTCATCGTAGGTGAAATCCACTGCTTGATCAGCAGCTTGGGCGGGAAGAGCCAAGGCCGACAGAAGCGCCAGGCTGAGCGCGAAATTCGTCAGGTTCACGGCTTGTCTCCAGTGGCGGGCACGGCGGGCACGACGCGTTCGGGACTCGAGGTCGGACTGCGCAACTGCGCCAGATGACGGACGTAAAGCGCCACGCCGGGCTTCAGCAGGTCCGCCTTGCGCAAGTGCTCGATGGCCGCGCGGGTGTCGCCCTGCTGCGTGGCCACTTCGCCCAGCAAGTACCACGCCCAGTCGTTTTCTGGCTTCACTTTCACCACTTCGAGCAGCAGTTGCCGGGCGCGCGCCAGTTCCAGGTGTTCGTGCACCAACAGATCCGCGACCAGTTCCTTGGCCGCCGGATCATCGGCCCGCCCCGACAGCCAATTCGTCAGCACGTTGAGCGCCTCGGCACTCCGGCCCGCCTTGTTCAGGCAGCGCGCGTGCCAGAATACCGCGCCCGGCTTGCGTTTCTCGGGCAGGCCCGGCCATGCGGCCAGGCGCGCAAAGTCGTCGGCACAGAGGTCCGACTGGCGCGCCACCCTGCTGTCATAACGTCCTAGGATCGTGATGAAATCGGCCAAACGCCCGCGCTCGTCCTCGCTCCAGCCCGTGCCCGTTTTCGCAAACGCTGGATCGGTCAGCAGGGTGCGGATCTTGTCCGCCGCGTCGCCCGGTTCCTCGGATTGCAGGCGGGTGGCCGAACAGTCGAGGTCGGGCAGCAGCGTGCGCGCGTCGGCCAGCGGGGCCAGGGCGCGATCGTCGGCGTTGTCGCAGCCTGCCTTGGCTGGTGCCGTCCGTTCCAGCGCGGTCTGCAGGGCCAGGCGGTACTCCGGCGCGGTCTCGAAACCTTCGACGCGACCGTACTCGCGCAGTCGATCGCCCTCGACCCGCAGCACCAGCGTCGTCGGCAGGCCGATGACCCGCAGCCGAGCCGAAACCGCGCCGCCCACCGCGTCCTCGAAGTCGATGGGCAGCACGATCGTGTGTTGCATCAACTGCTTGCCCTCGGGCGTGTCCAGTACGCGCGTCTCCAGTTCATTGCACGGGCCACACCAGCGCGCATGGACGATCGCGACCACCGGCTGATTGGACTCCGCCGCCCGCCGCCGCAAGTTCGCCAGCGCCCGGGTCGCCGCCTCGGCCTCGCTCGGCTGCGCCCGCACGGACGGCGTCGCGGCACCACACGCACAGAGGCACGCACTGAGCCCCGCCAGGCCTGCCACGAGCCGCACCCTCAGTCCCTGCCGCTTCATGCTCGCTCCCTTGCGCCCGTCAGGCACCCGTAGCGCTGCCAAGGTGCCAGAATTGCGCCGGGACGCAATGGGCGCAACGGCAGGCGCCGCCGTGGCGATTCGCGCGCTCCTACTGTGGTCTGCGTGCCCCAGCGCAGCGGTCGCTTCCTGCTTCCGGGCTTGTCGCAGGGACGCGCAGCTTCTACAAGGACGATCGGGGTCCTGCGCCTCACGTGTGCCACTTTGCCGCTCCGCCGGAGACGACGAGGAAGGCGCCGCGAGCCAACACTGCGAGCGTGCCGATGTTCGACAAGGCCAAACTGCATCGTGACGATCAGAAGGGCAAGCAGTCGGCCAAAAAGCCGCACGAGCAGCCTGCCGCGCAAGATCACGAGGCAAAATCCCCGGATCTGCCTCCACTCGGCCAGTCCGGCGCGCCGCTCGCGGGCGGTGGCGTGGGTGCGGCCGCGGACAAGGCTGAGAACGATCCCGCGGCGATGGCCGAACAGCAGAAGGAACTGCAGCGTCTCAAGGCGTTGCCGGCCGGATCTCCCGAACTCGAATCGTACAAGAAGCCCGAAGCGTTGGCCGCCGCGCTGCCCGAAGGCGCTGGTGCTTCCGGTGCCGCCAAGGGTGCCGCCGAGTCGATGTCACCGAAATCCGAGGCACAACCGGCTGGCACGTTCGGTCCGCCGGCCCAGACCGTGTCCAAGGAACCGGGCGGTCTCAAGGTCGAAGTCGAAAAGACCGAGCTGTATGCGGCGCCTCCTGTCTCCGGTGAGGTCCAGAAGGCCGTCTCCCTCGCCGGCGCCGCGCCCGACGCCGTGCAGCAAGTTCAGGAAAAGCCGGGTGAAGTTGCGGTAGCGCCGCCGAGCGCGGAAGCGGCCTCGGCCCAACCGGACAAGAAGGAAGCCCCGGCGCCGACACAGCTCGACACCAAAGCGCCCGCTGCCGGTGGCGAAGTGCTCAAGCCGGCGGCCGAACCGGACAAGGCCGCCGCGGGCCAGCCCGAAGCCGTCAAGACCGGCGATCCTTCGGCGGAAGCCGCTTCGGCGCCGCAGCCCGAGAAGTCGCCGGAGAAGGCCCCCGAGAAGGTCGCGCCAGGTAGCCAGGAAGCCCCCAAGGCCGGGGACGTCCAGGCGAAAGAGGCGGGACCGATCGAGGGAGAGCGGGCCGCACCGGTCGCGGTAGAGCAGGGCGCACCGGCCGCCGCGCCAGACGCTGCCGTCGGTGAGAAGGCTGTCGAGATCAAGACCGCCACCGATTCCGGCGCCCCTGTCGCCGCGGCCGGCCAGGTCGAAAAGGTCGGCGAAGCGCCGGTGCAGGACGCCGGCAAGCCAGGGCTGACCGCTCCGACCGAGAATGCCCAGTTGCCAGGCGGTGGTCCGGTCGAAGCCGCGCCGCAGGCGCAGGTCGAGAAGGCGCCCGAAGCCACGATCGCGGCCGTCGCCAGTGTCGAACCGACCGCGAAGGGCGGCGCCGTGGACCAGGCCACCGAGGCCGCCCCGCAAGTCGAGGCTGGCGTCGCGCCGCAAGTCGCTGATGCCTCGCCGCAACTGGCTGTCGAGGCGACCGTCGGTGCCGTGGCCGTGGCCGCGCCCGACGTAGCCAAGGCGCAAGTGGCCGCCGCTCCGACCGGGGTCATCGCGCCCGAAGTCGAGGCCGGTGCCGAACTGACGCTCGGCGGTGAGCAGATCGCCCAGGCGGCTGGACCGCAAGACGTCGATGTCGATGGGGAAAGCATTCGCGCTGGCTCGTCCGCTCCGGCCCCGGCCCCAGGCGCTGGGGTCGACAAGGTCTCGGCCGACGGCACGCCGCCTCCGCTGCAGATCGCCGGCGGCGACCTGGGCAACGAGTTCGCGGGGCGTGTCGCGGCTTCCGAACTGTCCGAGAAAGTGCAGGGATTGACCGCGGATCGCGCCCAGGATCTCGCTGGACAGTCGCCCGACGGCATGGTGCAGGACGCGGTTTCGGCCATCGACAAGCTGGCGGGCGTGTCCGGGCGCGATCCCAAGCTAGACGATCAGAACGGCGCGGCGGAACGTGCGAAGCAAGTCGACACCCTGCTCAAGAGTCAGCTCCAAGGCGCGGCCGGCCTTGCTCGTAATCCCGCGGCAGCGCTAGGAGATCTCGGCGGTCAGGCGGCGCAGGCGGGCCAGCAGGCGCTCGAGGGCGCGCGCGACGTGGGTGAGCAGGTCGCGGGTGACGCGTTCAGGGAAGGCCAGGAAGCGCTGCGGACCGCGCGCAAGCAGGGCAAGCCCAACCTCTCGGCCAATCCCGGCGCCGACGTGCGCGGGCAACTGGGCCAGGGCGGCAAGCTGCCCGACCAATTGCGCGCCAAGGCCGAGCAGGCGACCGGTGCGAGCCTGACCGACGTGCAGCTGCACACCGGCGAAGGCGCTGAGGAATTGGCGGACATGCACGGTGCGACGGCGTTTGCCCAGGGCAGCGACATCGTGCTCGGCAAGGCCGCACAGCTCACGACGCAGGATCGCGACCAGGTGTTGGCCGAAGAAGTCGCGCACGTCGTGCAGATGGGCGGCAAGCAGGCGGCCAGCCGTGGCGCGACCGGCGTGTCGTCGGCGGTGGACAAGTCCGAGAAAGCCGCGCGTTCGGCGGCGCGCAAGGTGCTGCAGGGCGCCTCGGTCGAAGGTCTGGGCCACGAGGACGACGTCCGCGCCTTGTACCGCAACGACGGCCCCGCCGCGGCTGATGCGAAATCCGAAGTCAAGATGCCGGACAAGGTGCAGTTGAGCATCGGTGGCAAGTCCATCACGGTCAACCTGCCCAAAATGGAAGGCGGCACCACCTCGAAGATGGTTTCGCTGCCCAACTTCGGCATCGTCGGCCTGACCTTGGAGACCCAAGCCAACCTGAAGTTCGGCGCGGACGGCAAGTTCACCGGCGGCAAGGCGTTCGGCAGCATCGCCGCCGGCAAGACCATGATCCTGGCCGATCAGCAGCTGACGATCGACGCGTCAGGCGCGATGAAGGCCACGTTCCCGGGCGCCACGCTGACCATCGGCTCGCTCGTGCACACGACCATCACCGCCCAGGTCGGTCCCAGCGGCGTCACCGGCAAAGGTCCGGTCCAGTACTCGGAGCTGAACAACGCCAAGCTCAACGTGTGGTTGCAGAGCGGTTCGCTCAACGTCAACGTCGCTTCGGACGGCGCGGCCACGGGCTCCGGCTCGCTCGGCATCGTGCTGCCGCCGTTCAGCAAGGGCACGCTCTCGGGCAGTCTCGCCAACGACCAGATCTCGGGTCCGGTCAGCATCAGCAACACCGAATCGATCTCGCTCGGCAAGTCGCCCGTGGCCTCGACCGGAAGCTTGACCGGCGAACTCACCGCCAGCGAGAAGGTCACGCTTTCCGGCAGCTTGAAGCTCGACATCGGCGCGTTGGGCAGCGGCAAGGGCGCGGTCCAGGCGGCGTGGGACAGCGACGGCGGCAAGATAAGCGGCAGCGCGGCGTACCAGGGCGGCGAGTCTACCCTGGGCAGCAAGGTCGCCCTGACCAGCTCGCAGGTCACCGGCACCGTCACCGACACCAAGCTCTCCAAGGTCGAAGGCAGCGGCAAGGCCACGTTCGACAACCTGTTCGAAGGCGCCTGGACCGGCTCGGTCGATCTGGACACCGAGAAGGCGTCGTTCAGCCTGGGTGGCAAGTTGGCCGCGCCCATCACCCAGGGCGAAGTCACCATCGACAAGGGCAACGTCACCGTCCAGGTCACCGACAACGAACTCAAGTCCGCGACCGGCAACGTCGATTTCAAGCTCGGCTCGTGGCTCAAGGGCACCGCGGTCATCGAGGAAGGCACCAACGCCAACAACATCAACGCCACCGCGACGGGCCAATTGGTCAGCGCGCAGACGTTCGGTGACGTGACCCTGTCCAAGGGCTCGATGACGGTCAAGGTTCGCGGCACGACCGTGGAATTGATCAGTGGTTCTGTGGATCTGGCGTACAAGGACGTCGCCAAGGGCCAGTTGAACCTCACGCACTCCGACGATGTGCGCAAGTTCAACGGCAATGCCAAAGCGACGTTGACCACTGGCCTCGTGTGGGGCGACATCAAGGTGCTCGAAGGCGCTATCGACCTGGAACTCAAGGAGAACAAGGTCGAGAAGGCCGCCGGCCAGATGAAGATGGGCTACATGGACTTCGCCGAGGGGCGCATGTCCTTCGACGGCCTCAAGGACTTCACCGCCATCACCGGCACCGCGGCGGCCAAGCTCGTCAAGGCCAAGGACCAGGTCGCCCCGCTCAGCTTGGTTCCCGACGGCGGCAAGGCCTTCAACATCGCGTTCGAGAACAGCCGCTTCAAGAGCTACCAGGGCGCGTTCGCCTGGAAGTACGACAAGTTCAAGGGCGACGTCACCACGACCGGCACGCTGACGGACTTCGGCCAGGTGACCGGCAAGGGCAAGGCGGACCTGCTGGAAGACCTGCCGATTGGCGAGGCGAACGGCAAGAAGCTCGTCGGCAAGCCTGGTTCGGTGCTGACCGGCTCGATGGAGAACGGTCGGTTCATCGGCGTGCAAGGCCAACTCAAGTGGCAGTACGAGGACTGGCTGGGCGGCATGGCCAGCATCCCCGCGCCCAAGCAGACGATTACCGAGATCGACGGCGTGCTGGACGCCAAGGTCCTGGCTCCGCACACGTTGAACGGCACCAAGGTCGTGCTGCAGCCGGGCGGTTCCAGCCTGCAGATCCAACTGGCCAACTCGGTGCCGACGCGGTATTCGGGCACGCTTTCCTACATCTACGACTCGTTCCTGAAGGGCGACGTCACGGTGTCGGGGCCGATGCTCAACTTCGACAACCTGACCGGCAAGTCGGCCGCGCAGGTCATCGCCAAGAAGCAATTGCCCAACGTCGAGTTGCAGCCCGGCGGCTCGCTCAACGTCGACTTCCAGGACAGCACCTTCACCGACTTCACGGGCAACCCCGCGTTCATCTACGAGTCCTGGTTGAAGGGCACGGCGGTGGCGGGCGCGGGCTCCTCGATGACGATGGGCGTGATCGGCAAGGCGCAGGGCACGCTGCTGCAACCGCCTCCGGGTGCGGGTGGCGTGGGTTTCAAGGAGTTGAAGGGCGGCGACGTCAAGTTCGACCTGGCCGCGAACATGCCGGTCAACAAGTTCCAGGTCGGCTCGCAGATCAACTGGCAGTTCAAGGATTGGCTCGGCGGCGCCATGACGCTGACCTCGGACTCCAACCTGGCCTCGCCCAACGGCACCGACACCGCGGCGAACATCAAGAAGGATCACGACCTCGGCGGCAACCCCAAGCTCACGCTCAACCCGAGCGGCGGCATCACCGCGGTCATCGCGGGCGGCGTGCCCCAGAAGATCTCGGGCACCGTCCAGGCCAGCTTGCAGGACTGGGTCAAGGGCGCATTCGTCATCGCGGAATCGTCGGGCATCGAGCACATGGACGGCAAGCTGACCGGCGCGCTGGTCAAGGACTTCCCGATCACCGGCTCGGAGACCACGCTCATCGCCGGCGGCACCGTCACGATCGACGTGCTCGCTAACCGCCCGCAGAACATCAGCGGCAGCATTCCGTTCAAGTACGGCAGCCCCGACTGGCTCAAGGGCACCGTGGTCGGCCAGTCGACGGCGGGCGGCGGCTTGCGCGCGATCAACGGCTCGGTCACCGCGTCGGTCTCCAACGACAAGAAGCTGGACACGCTCACGCTCAAGCCGGGCGGCTCGATCACCAGCGAAATGGCCAACAGCACGCTCAAGACCTTGGCCGGCAATGTTGGCTTCACCGCGGCACTTGCGACCAAGGCCGACGCGGTCGGTGGCAAGCTCTCGCTCACCGGCGCCAGCGACGTCAACTACGTGTCGGGCACCATCGCCGACGGCGCGCTGCTGACCAAGATGGCCGCGGGCGTCGGCCTGGAACTGCAACCTTCCACGGGGTTGACCGGCACCGTCGCCAGCAACATGGTCACCGCGCTGGGCGGCAAGCTGAACTGGAAGCAGGACACCTGGCTCGAAGGCACCGTCGACGCACCCGAGGGCGACATCCGCCAGGTCTCCGGCATCGGCGACGCCCAGGTCAAGGGCACCAAGGTCATCGGCAAGGTCTCGCTGCTCGAAGGCGGCAACCTGAAGGCCACCTTGGCGGCGGGCTCGGTCAAGAGCTTCAGCGGCGAGGCCAAGTTCGAGTTCGACGGCTGGCTGCAGGGCAAGGTCACGCTGACCAACGCCACGGTCGATCGGATCGAGGGCCTCGCGACCGCCAAGATCTTGGGCGAAAAGACGTTCGGCGCCGGCGGCTCGTCGCAGCTCAAGCTCACCGACGGCGGCTCGATCACCCTGGACTTGAAGACCGCCGAAGTCGACAACCTCAACGGCAGCGCACCCGCCGAATACGGCACCAAGGGCAGCGGCGACACCTGGCACATCAAGGGCAAGGCCGGCCTCGAGAACAGCAAGCCCGGCACCTTCACCGGCACCGTCGACGGCAAGCTGCAATCGGAAAAGAAGTTCAACCTCCTGTACTTGAAGAAGGGCACCGTCGGCGGTCACGTCGCGGGCGGCGTGGTCGATCAGATCCACGGCAGCGTGGACTACGATTACGCGGCCAAGTCCGTGGTCGGCCACCTGAACATCACCGCGGGTTCGGACAATTCGCTCGCCGGCACGATCGACGGCACCATCGGCAAGACCATCGGCAGCGGCACCTTCAAGATCGAGAAGGGCGGCACGCTCGCGGGTTCCTTGACCGACGCGGACCTCAACGTCGGCGGCAACCTGGCGTTTTCGTACAACACGTGGATCAAGGGCAGCGTCCAGGTCGAGGGCAACTTCAAGGCCAACGACTCGGCGCCCAAGATCAGCGGCAAGGCGACCGCCACGACCAGCGTGGAAAAGCCGTTGGCGCTCGGCCTGACCCTCAAGAAGGGTTCCTCGCTCTCGGCCACGGTCAAGGACAACGAGATCACCAAGATCGGCGGGCGGTTGAACATCGGCCTGCCGCGCGAGCTGGGCGGCACCCTGGACGCCGCCGAAGGATCCTCGACGCTGGAAAGCATCAGCGGCGAAGGCTCGGTCACGCTCAAGAAGGACATCGGCTCGACCGCCGGTTTCCGCATCACCGCGGGTACTTCGGTCAAGGTCAGCGTCGCGAGCAACGCGGTCACCGGCTTCTCGGGCGGGGTGAACTGGGCCTACAAGGACTGGCTGAAGGGCGCGCTCACCATCGAAGGCTCGGCCAGCGATCTCGACAAGGCCAGCGGTACGGCCACGGCGCAACTGACCAAGCGCATTCCGATTGGCTCGCAGTTCGCCATCCTGCCGGGCAGCGGCATCGGCGCCAAGATCGCCGCGGGCAGCCTGGATTCCGTCAGCGGCCAACTGCTGTGGGAGTACGGTCCCGGCGGCTGGCTGGGCGGCGACGTCACGGTCCCCGAAGGCACCAAGCTCGACAGCCCGAGCGGCACCGGCACTGCACGTGTCAAGACCGACAAGAACTTCGGCCAGTTCACGCTGAGGGCCGGCGGCGCTTTGACCGCGCAGATCCAAGCCGGCGCACCGACCAGCTTTGGCGGCAAGGTCCTTTGGGCGTACGGCGCCGACAAGTGGCTGGAAGGCGACGTTACCATTGCCGAAGGCAGCAAGCTGGAGAGCATCAACGGCTCGGCCACCGCCACGCTCGCCAAGGACAAGCAGGTCGGCGGCTCGCAGTTCGTGCTCAAGAAGGGCGGCAGCCTGACCGGCACCTTGACCGACAACAAGCCGGAATCGCTGAGCGGATCGGTCAATTGGGAGTACGAGAACTGGCTGCAGGGCAAGATCGACGTCCAGGCCTCCAGCCTCGACACGGTAGCGGGCCAGGCCACGGCGACGCTCAAGACGGTCAAGCAGGTCGGCACCGGCCTGGAATTGCAGAAGGGCGGCAGCCTGCAGGTCACCGTCGCCAACAGTGCCGTCACGCAATTCGGCGGCTCGGTCGACTGGAAATATGGCGAGGGCGAGAAGTGGGCCAAGGGCTCCGTCACGCTGGCCGGCACCACCACGCTCGAGACGATCAGCGGCAAGGCCAATGCCCAGTTGATCAAGGACCTTCCACTCGGCGAGGTGCTCGTCAAGAAGGAAGGCTCGAGTCTGGAAGTCGAGATCCAGAACGCCAGCATCAAGACCTTCGGCGGATCCGCAGAATACCTCTACGACGCGGGACGTTGGCTGCACGGCACCATCAAGGTCGACCCCAACTCGACGCCCCAGCAGGTCAGCGGCACGGCGACGGGCACGGTCGAGAAGGCCTACCAGGTCGGCAGCAGCGAACTGAAGATCGACACGGGCAGCACGGCCAAGGTCGCGATCGCCAACAACGACGTGAAATCCTTCGGTGGTTTGCTGAAGTGGACCTACGGCGCCGACGCGTGGCTCAAGGGCACGATCCAGGTCGCCGACGGTTCCACGCCCAAGAAGATCAGCGGCGCCGTCACGGGAACGCTGGCCAAGTACAAGCGTTTGTCCGACGACGTCAAGCTGGAGGAAGGCGGCAGCCTCAAGGCCCAGTTCGACGGCGCGAGCCTCAAGCAGTTCGACGGTCAGGTCACGGTCGACTACCAGGACTGGCTGCAGGGCAATCTGCAGGTCACCAACAGCGATCTGGAGACCCTGAACGGCAAGGTGTCCGGCAAGCTGCGCAAGTTCAAGAACTTGACCGAGGAGTTGCGCCTGGTCGAGGGCGGCTCGGTCAGCGTCGAACTCGCCAGCAATGCGATCAAATCGTTCAGCGGCGACGTCACCTGGCAGTACGCCCAGTGGCTCGAGGGCAACCTGCACGTCGAAGGCGGCAGCGACCTCAAGAGCATCACCGGCACCGGCTCGGCCACGCTCAAGCAGGCCAAGCGCGTCGCCGACAAGCTGGAACTACAGCGCGGCGGTGCGCTGCAGGCCAAGATCAGCAACTCCGCGTTCGACGGCTTGGGCGGCGAGCTCGGCTGGAAGTACGACGAGTGGATCAAGGGCACCGTCAACGTCGCGCCGTACGCAAAGCTCGAGAGCATCAACGGTTCGGTCAGCGCGTCGCTCAACGCGGACAAGCAGGTCGGCGGCGACGTCACGCTGAAGAAGGGCGGCACCGTCACCGGCCAGTTGCAGAACAGCGCGCTGAGCAAGATCGGCGGCAACGTCTCGTGGAAGCTGCAGGATTGGCTCGGCGGCAGCGTCACGCTCAATGAATCGCCGTTGGACCACCTGACCGGCAAGGCCGAGGCCAGCGTCCTGCAGCGCAAGGAAGTCGCGGCGCCGTTCTCGATCCTGCGCGGCGGCTCGATGCAGCTCGACTTCGACACGCAGAAGTCCATGCTCGACCAGCAGTTCCAGGCCAGCTTGGCGTGGGAGTACGAAAAGTGGCTGGGCGGCGACGTCGAAGCCTCGGGCACGTTCGCCAAGCTCAACGGCAAGGGCCGAGCGGTCCTCAAGAGCGAGAAGGTCTACGGCGACGTGACCTTGCGGCGCGGCGGCGAAGCGCGCGTGGCGATCGCCGGCAGCAAGCCCGAGAGCTTCGGCGGCGACCTCAACTGGCAGTACCAGCAGTGGCTTTCCGGCACGGTCCAGATCCAGGACGGCAGCAAGCTCGACAGCATCACCGGCAAGGGCACGGCCAGCGTCATCCAGGACAAGCCGGCGGGCGGCGAATTCACACTGAAGGCCGGCGGTTCGCTCGAAGCCAACCTCGCGGGCAGCAAGCTCACCACGTTCGGCGGCACCGGCTACTACAAGTACTCGGATTGGGTCGAAGGTTCGATCGAGGTCGAAAAGGCCTCCACGGTCGACAAGATCTCCGGCAAGGGCCAGGGCACGCTCAGCAAGAACTACGCGGTCGGCGGCTCCGAGTTCGTCATCCAGCAGGGTGCCAGCGCCGAAGTCGACGTGCAAGCCAGCCAGTTCAAGGGCATTTCCGGCAACCTCAAGTGGAAGTACCAGAACTGGGCCGAAGGCGGCGTGCAGGTCAAGGCCAGCAAGCTCGACGACATCAGCGGCACCGCCGACGCGCGCGTGGTCGCCGACAAGGAACTCGCGGCCGGCTTCAAGCTGACGCCGGGCGGCAGTGCCCAGGTCGACGTCAAGAACAGCCAGCTCTCCAAGTGGGGCGGCAGCGTCAACTGGCAGTACAAGGATCTCGTCCAGGGTTCGCTGACGATGGCCGGCAAGACCGACCTCAACGCGCTGGCCGGCAACGCACAAGCCCGCCTGATCAAAGACGTTCCCCTGGGCGGCGGCGACGTCAAGCTGCTCGCCGGCAGCGGCATCGAAGTCAAGGTCGCCAACTCCGCGTTCGACAAGGTCTCGGGCTCGGCGCGCTTCCAGTACAAGGACTGGCTCGTCGGCACGATCACCTTGCAGGACAGCAACTTGGAGAGCGTGAACGGCTCGGCCAGCGCCCAAGTCATCAAGGAGTACGCTCCGGGCGGCGGCCAGTTCAAGTTGCGCCAGGGCGGCAACGTCAAGGTCGACTTCAAGAACAGCGCGTTCACCGACATCGAGGGCGAGGTCGAGTGGGCCTACGACAATCCGAAAGCCAAGATGGACGGCCGCATCACGATTCCCAAGTCGCCGGTCACTGCGATCAGCGGCGAGGGCACGGCACGGCTCACGGCTGACACGGAACCTGTTCAGAATACGAAGCTTCTCGCCGGCGGTCACCTCTCGGTCAAGGTCGCGGGCAGCAAGCCGGAGAGCTTCGGCGGCCGGGTGGACTGGCAGCATCAGGACTGGATCGGCGGCTATGTCGAGGTCAACGCGGGCACTCCAGTCGCCGGACCGTACAGCGGCACGGCGGGCGCGGCGCTCAAGACCGACAAGCAAGTGGGCGCGAAGTTCCTGGCCAAGAAGGGCGGGAACCTGAACATGCACCTGGACACCGCCGCGGGCTTGGACAACACGACGTTCGACGGTTCCTTGGCGGTCGAGTACGACAGCTGGCTGCGTGGCTCGCTGACGGCTGACGCGGGCTCCTCGTTCAAGCAACTGAACGGCACGGCACGGGTCGAGCTGATCGACGACAAGCAGTTGGGCGGCAAGGTCAAATTGCTGAAGGGCGGCAACGTCCAGGCCAAGTTCGCGGGCTCCAGCCTGACGAGCTTCGGCGGCGTCGTGCTGGCGGACTACGAGGACTGGCTGACCGGCTCGATCAACGTCGACACGGCGTCCACCACGGATTCCATCAGCGGCGAGGCCAACTTCCGCTTGAAGAAGGACAAGCAGCTCGGCGAGTTCAAGCTGTTGGCCGGCGGTCAGGTCTCGATGAAGGTGCAGGCGTCGCAGGCGGGATCGTTCGGCGGCATCGTCGACTGGACCTACCAGGACTGGATCCGCGGCAACCTTTCGCTAGACGCCACCAGCACTTTCGACGCGATCAGCGGCCAGGGCTCGGCATCGGTCATCAAGGACAAACCGCTCGGCGGCGAAGTCACCCTGATGTCCGGCGGTCGTGCGACGGTCAAGGTTGCGGCGTCGGCGGTCAAGAGCTTCGGCGGCGAAGTCAACGTCAAGTACCAGGACTGGATCGAGGGTGGTGTCACGCTCAACGGCGAAAACACGCTGGAATCGATCAGTGGCACCGCGCACGTCAACACCACCAAGGACAAGGCGATCGGCGGCGGCGTCACCATCAAGGCGCAGAGTTCGGCAGTCGGGCAGATGTTGGCCAGCAAGATCACGACCTTGTCTGGCACCGTCGACTTCAAGTGGACCGACTTCGTCGAAGGCTCGCTCACATTGGCGGGCGGTTCTACGCTCGAAAAGGTCAGCGGTCACGCGTCGGTCGGCTTGGTCAAGGACAAGGAAGTCGGCGGCGGCGTCAAGCTGCTCAAGGGTGGCAACGCGCAGGCGGACTTCGACGGCGTGGCCATCACCCACCTCGAGGGCACGCTCGCGCTGCAGTACCAGGACTGGCTGAAGGGCACGATCAACGCGTCGACCGGCAGTTCGCTCAGCGACATCTCGGGCAAGGGCGTCGTGCGCGTCCAAACCGAGAAGAAGTTCGGCGCCATTTCGATCAAGGAAGGCTCCTCGCTCGAAGCCGACTTCACCTCCAACAAGATCGACCAGTTCCGCGGCAACATCGAGGTCGGCTACGAGGACTGGCTGAAGGGCACGCTCAGCTTCAAGGCCGCGGATCTGAACAGCATCGAGGGTTCCGGCACGCTCAGCGTCACCAAGGATCACGTGCTCGCTGGCCCGGTCAGCATTCTCAACGGCAGCGGCGTGCGGGTCAATTTCGAGAAGTCGGCGCTCAAGGACTTCGGCGGCACCATTCGCCTCGGCGTCAAGGAATGGGGCAAAGGCGAAGTCACGGTCAACGATGGCTCGACGCCGACCAACGTCAGCGGCGAGGGCAAGATCAGCCTCGACGGGCCCAAGAAGCTCGGTGCTTACGTGACCTTGACCCGGGCCGAAATCGGCGCTTCGATGACCGCGAACAAGATCGAGAACATCTGGGGACGCGCCGAAGCCGAGGTGAAGGACTTCGGCAGCGGTTGGGTCAACATCGACCGCGTCTCCACGCTCACGAGCTTCACCGGCCAGGCCGGCCTCGCGCTGACCACGCCCAAGAAGATCGGCAACTTCGCCGAACTCTCGGGCGGCCAGGTCATCGCCAACTTCGAGCAGAACAATCTCAAGGACTTCGGCGGCAGCGTCGACATCAAGGTCTATGGCTGGGGCCACGGCAAGGTCGAGATCGACGCCGGCTCGACCATGACCAGCATCAAGGGCACTGCCTCGGTCGAACTGGACCAGGCCAAGTCGCTGGCCGGCGGCAAGGTCAAGATTACCCACGGCAAAGTCTCGGCCACCATCGACGGCCAGCGCCTGACCCGGATGTCCGGCTCCATCGGAGTGGAACTCGCCGAGGTCGTGAAGGGCGACATCCAGGGCAACCTCGACGTCGAAAGGGAGATGTTCTCGGGCTCTGGCGCGATGACCCAGATCAAGGCCTGGAAAGCCGGCCCGGTCACCATCTCGGATGGTCGGCTCAGCGCCACGGTGAAGGACAACAAGCTGACCGGCGCGAGCGGCTCGGCGACCGTCGATGCGGGCAAGATCGGTCGCGGCAAGTTCGAAGTGAATTACGAGGATACCGGCGGCGAGGCGGTGTTCTTCGGCTCCGGCGAGGTGGTCTTCAAGCCCCACGATCGCGTCGAAGGCAAGATCCGCGTCGACTACTCGCGCGACAAGAAGCTGACCGGCGAGGGCACGGTCAAGGCCAAGATCAGCGACAAGATCACCGCCACGGCGGGCGTCTCGCTGGACGAGGCCGGTCACGTCAAGCTCAAGGGCTCGGTCAGCGTGCCGGGGCCGTTCGAGCTGTTCAAGCCGGACCCGTACAAGAAGGACATCTCGCTGCTCGACCTGAGCTTCGTGGTGTACACGCCGCCGACCGTCAAGGTGAAGGTGGGCGCCGGCCTGGGCATCGAGTGTGGTATCAAGCCGTTGACGATCAGCAACATCGTGCTCGGCGGCGAAGTCGACCTGATGGAGCCGGCGTTCGCGAACATGAGCGTGACCGGTCACCTGGCGTCGAGCGCCTACTGCGACCTGAATGCGTATGTCGAGGGATCCGTGCAGGTTTCCGCGGCGGTCGTCGCGGTCCAGGCCGGCTTGCGTGCGGCCCTGAACCTGCACTTGGAAGCGGCGGTCTCGGCGGACCCGACCATCACCGTCAACCGCAATGGCTTGTCGTTCGACATGCCGGTGGACGCGAAGTTGTCGGCAGCGTTGAATCTGATCCTGACGTTCTTCCTGAAGGTCAAGGTCGGTATCGACGTCGGTCTGTTCAGCATCATGAAGACCGTCTATCAGTACGACAAGTCTCCGGATCCGTTGAAGCTTGCCGAGATGTCGATTGGCGCCAAGGGCCACGTCCACGCCGGACCGGACGGCTTCCGCGGCACGATGACGCCCGAGTACAAACCGCCAGATCTGAGTCTCGCCAGCCTGAAACGGTCGCTGGGCCTCTGACCGAACCGTCGGCGGCCAACGTGGCGGCGCCGGCAGCCACTGGACGGGCCTGTTTCGCCCAAGACAGCGATCAGTAACTGCTTGTACGGACTGGCATTTACGCCAGGTTCATTGCGTGCGGTCGCGACGCCAGTATGCTCCGTACAACCACAACATCAGGCTCGCGAGCGAACTGCCAAGGGGCGGTGCGTTGGCGGGCGCGCTCGTGCTCAGGTCACGGGTGCAAGTGCAAGGACACGCCTGGCCGGTGTGTCACGGGAGTGCCAAGATGCCGAACAATCCCACCGGGAACAAGGGCAAGCAGGGCAGTCAGCAGGGCAGCAAGAGCAGCCCCGCCACCAAGCCGGGCATGGGCGCGGTCAAGCCGGGCAGCAGCGACGCCCAGAGCCACAACATCCCGGGCGGCAACCGTCCGAAGAACAAGGATCGCTAGTCGGGCCTGAAACCTCAAAACGCAGGCGGCGGCGACTTCGGCAAGTTCCGGAGTCGCCGCCGCCTGCGGTTTTGCCTGCCTTCCTGCGCCCGGCGGCTGAAAGCCGCGCCTTGGTCTGCGAAGTCCGCCTACGCGGACTGGGCCCTCAGCCGGCGCAGGCCGGCTTTGCAACTTGAGGCGCGGCTTCAGCCGCCTGCTTCCCTTCGCTATTGCAGTTTGGCCTTGGCACTCAAGGACTTCACCGCCGGACTCACTTTCTTGTCGTCGGTGATGAGGTTGATCTCGATCTGCAGCATCGTTCCGAGCACCGGCGCGTTGGCCACTTTCGTCAGGTCAAACGGCAACGGTGTCTGGTCCGTGAAATCAGGGGCATCCACCCACGCCGCCGCTTCCAGCAGATCCTTGGTGTCGGCCGCCCGGTAGCGCAAGTGCACCTTGGTCGCCGGCTTGAGGTCGAGCAGCATGTCGATGGACTGCCACGCCGCCTTGGCCTTCGTCGCCGAGATGGGATTGCCACCGCCGCCCGCGAAGAACGTGGTGGTGAACAGGCCCTTGGGCGCGGTGAAGTAGTTCAGCGTGTAGCCGGTCATGTCCGAGTACGTGTAGGGACCGCTACCAATCTGACGCACTTGCGGCGCGGCGTTCATGTTGTTGGGATCGACCTTGCCCACCGAGTTGCCGCCGAGGTTGACGCCCCAGACGTAGCCGTCGAAGTCGACCGCGACGCCGTGCGGACTGCCGCCCGTTTTCAACATGCCCAGGTAGGAGCCGGCCGCGCCGTTGGTCGCCCAGCACTTCTCGCCATCCACTTTGCCCACGCCGCCGGCGCCGTCCATAGCGGTGTACACGAAGCCGTCGTTGGCCGTCGCGATGCCCGCCGAGCCGGGAACGCCCGCGCACGCGATCCACTGGCCGGACTTGGGGTCGTAGCTGGCCGCGCCGGAGCCGCCGCTGCCGCCGCCGAGCCAGACGCGGCCCTTGCCGTCGACGTTGATGCCGTAAGCGCTGTAGCTGAAAGCGCTCGGCTTGTAGGTGTTGATGCCCTTGGTCGCGGGATTGTACGAGATGAGGCTGCCG
>CAYHHL010000060.1:0-16870 GCA_964356325.1 uncultured Enterobacteriaceae bacterium
CGCGATTCCTGCCTGACGAGCTATCCGCTCCTCGCCCCTCGAAAACGGCTCCGGCCACGGTGTCGGTGTCGGCCCCCGCTCCTACAAGAACGCTGGATCGCGGTACACGCCGAATTCCTCGCGAAACACGTCGGAAATCTCGCCCAACGTCACGTATTCCTTCACCGCGGCCAGGATCGGCGGCACCAGGTTCTCGCCGCCTTCCCGACACGCCTGGCGGACCGCATCCAGCGCCCGCGCCGCGCCGTCCTGACTGCGCCTGGCCTTGACCTCGCGACAGCGCGCCAGTTGCGAACGCTCGACTTCGGGATCGATCGCCAGCAGCGGAATCGCTTCGGCAGACTTTTCCTCCACCTGGCTGTTGATGCCGACGATCTTGCGCTCGCCGGTCTCGACGCGCTGCTGGAACCGGAACGCGCTCTCGGCAATCTCGCGCTGCGGATAGCCCACTTCGATCGCCCGGACGATACCTCCCATCTCGTCGATCTTGTTGATGTAAGCCATTGCCTCGGCCTCCATCTCGTCGGTCAGCTTCTCGACGTAGTACGACCCGCCCAGCGGATCCACCACGCTCGCCACCCCGGATTCGTCCAGGATCAACTGCTGCGTGCGCAACGCCAGCTTGGCCGCGGCTTCGGTCGGCAGCGCGTAGGTCTCGTCCAAGCTGTTGGTATGCAAGGACTGCGTGCCGCCCAGCACCGCCGCCAGTGCCTGCAGCGTCGTGCGCACCACGTTGTTCATCGGCTGTTGCGCGGTCAGCGACACGCCCGCGGTCTGGCAATGCGTGCGCAACATCCACGAGCGCGGGTTCTTGGCCTTGAAGCGCTCCTTCATGATGCGCGCCCACAGCCGCCTGGCCGCGCGCAACTTCGCGACTTCTTCGAAGAAATCGTTGTGCACGTCGAAGAAGAACGACAGCCGCGGCGCGAACGCATCGACGTCCAGTCCCGCTTGCAACCCCGCGTCAACGTAGCCGATCCCGTCCGCCAGCGTGAAGGCCAGTTCCTGTGCCGCGGTCGCGCCCGCTTCGCGGATGTGGTAGCCGCTGATCGAGATGGTGTTCCACTTCGGCAGCCGCTCCGTGCAAAACCCGAGCATGTCCCGGATGATGCGCATCGAAGGCCGCGGCGGGCAAATCCACTCCTTCTGGGCGATGAACTCCTTGAGGATGTCGTTCTGCAACGTTCCCGCGATCTTGCCGTACGGCACGCCCTGGCGCTCCGCCACCGCGATGTACAGCGCCAGCATCACCACGGCCGGCGCGTTGATCGTCATCGAGGTCGTCACTTCGCCGAGCGGAATGTCGCCGAACAGCGCTTCCATATCCAGCAGATGACTGACGTTGGTGCCCTCGCGCCCGACCTCGCCCTCGCTCAGCACGTGGTCCGGGTCGTAGCCCATCAGCGTCGGCATGTCGAAGGCGGTCGAAAGCCCGGTCTGGCCCGCCGCCAGCAGGTACTTGAAGCGCGCGTTGGTGTCCTCGGGCGTCCCGAACCCCGCGAACATACGCATGGTCCACGGCTTGCCGCGGTACAGGTTGGTGTGCACGCCGCGGGTGAACGGGTACTGCCCTGGCACGCCGACCTGCTGCCAGTAGGCCTCGTCGGTCTGCTGCGGAAAGTAGCAGACATCCACCGGCCGGGAGTCCAGCGACAGGAATTGCGCCTTGTATTGCGAGGCCTTGCTCGCCTCGTCGCGATACTGCTGCAGGCGCGCGTCCGAGTCGGGGCCAATCTGCGCGGTCGAGATGGCCACCGCCGGATGCGCTTGCGGGTCCAGATGCTGAGGCGTGCCAGGGGGTTGCGCCATGATGAACTCCTCGGCCAAGCTCTTCGGACCGCCGCGGGTTTGCGTCTTGCGCGGCACTGGGGGATGGTGCCACGGCGGCGGCATCGTACGCTCCGCTCGGCGCGGCAGGCAATGGCGGACCCCATGCACCCCAGCGAGCCGGACTGGCGCAAGATCCAGCGCAAGGTGCTGGCGGCGGTGCGCAGGTCGGTGCGATCACGGCAACTTTGGCAACCGGGCGATCGGGTCCTGCTGGCGTGCAGTGGCGGTGCCGACTCGCTGGTGGCGCTGGACCTCCTGGATCGGTTGCAAGCAAGCCTTGGACATCAGCTTTTTGTCGGCCACGTCGATCACGGGCTGTGGTCGGGCAGTGCGCAGGCCGTGGAACTCGTGGCTCGGGCCTGCCAGCGCCGCGGTCTGGCCTTCGCGAGCGTGCGTCTGGACTTGCAGCCGGGTGCCGACCTGGAAGCGCGCGCCCGCCACGCCCGTTATGAGGCCCTGCACGCGATCGCCGCGGCCCACGACTGCGCCAGGATTGCTACGGCACACCACGCCGACGATCAAGCGGAAACGCTGCTGCTGCGGGCGGCACGGGGCGCGGGGCTAGAAGCGCTGTCGGGCATCCGCGCGCACCGGCACGACGGCGTGGTGCGGCCGTTTCTCGAGATTCCGCGGGCCTGGCTGCGCGCGCTGCTCGGCGACGAGGCGATCGCGCCGGATCCGAGCAACGCCGACGCGCGCTTTTCGCGCAACGCCTTGCGTTTGCAGGTGCTTCCTGTGCTGGAGCAGGTGCTGCCGGGTGCGGCCGCGGGTCTGGCGCGCACGGCGGGACATCTGGTGGAGCACGGCGCGGGCTTGGAAGTCTGGCGGGATCTCGTCCTGCAACCTCGGACGACCATGCACGCCGATAGCACAGCTCCAGCAGTGACAGGCAGTTCGCAACATCTGCAGATCGTCATGACCGGCTTGCCAGAGCTGGCCTCGGTGCACAGCGAGGTCTTGCGTTACGCCGCGAAACAGCTGGGATTGTTGCCACCGGGCGCGCGTGCGGCCGAGCAGTTCTGCGCCTTCCTGGCGTCGTCCACAGCCGCGACTTGTGCGGTGAAAGGCCTGCGTGTCGAGAAACATAGCGCCAGCTTGCACTTCTACCTCACTGCCGTTGCGCAGGCCGATTGAGCGGACTAACCTCGCCCGGCCCGGTGTTAGCGTTCGGACCCAGGGCTTGCGTGGCGTCCAGCAACCGGTTCCGGCATAATCCAACCTGATAGCGTTCCCGAGCCCCCACACTCGAGTTCCCGCAAGGAGAGGCCATTGAAGCAATACAAGAGCATGCTGGTCTGGGTCGTCCTGATCCTCTTGTTCGTGTTCATCTACCAGGGCTTGCGCTCAGGTGGCACGGGCGAGGAGATTTCGTTCACCCAGTTCATCCACGCCTCGACCACCGCCACCGGTGACGAAGCCGTCGATGACGTCAAGGTCCGCGGCCAGTCGATCGAAGGCACCTACAAGAACGGCAAGGTCTTCCGAACGAGTGGTGATCTCAAGGATTTCCACAAGGACCTCATCGCCAAGGGTGTCGACATCACCTACGAGCGCGAGGACGCCAACGCCCTGTGGATCTCGATCCTCTCGACCTGGCTGCCGATGCTCTTGCTGTTGGGCCTGTTCTTCTTCTTCATGCGCCAGCTCCAGTCCGGCGGGTCGCGGGCGATGAGCTTCGGCAAGTCGCGCGCCAAGATGATGACCGAGAACACCAACAAGGTGACATTCGAGGACGTGGCGGGCATCGACGAATCCAAGATGGAACTGCAGGAGATCATCCACTTCCTCAAGGATCCCAAGAAATTCACCAAGCTCGGCGGACGCATCCCCAAGGGCGTGCTGCTGATGGGCCCTCCCGGTACCGGCAAGACGCTTTTGGCGCGGGCGGTCGCGGGCGAGGCGGGCGTGCCGTTCTTCAGCATCTCGGGCTCGGATTTCGTCGAGATGTTCGTGGGTGTCGGGGCAAGCCGGGTGCGCGACCTGTTCGAGCAGGGCAAGAAGAACGCGCCGTGCATCATCTTCATCGACGAGATCGACGCCGTGGGTCGCCACCGTGGTGCCGGCATGGGCGGCGGTCACGACGAGCGCGAGCAGACGCTGAACCAACTGCTGGTCGAGATGGACGGGTTCGAGAACAACACCGGAGTCATCCTGGTGGCGGCGACCAATCGGCCGGACGTCTTGGATCCCGCGCTGTTGCGGGCCGGTCGCTTCGATCGCCGCGTGGTGGTGCCGACGCCCGATGCCAAGGGTCGCGCTGAGATCCTCAAGGTGCACACGCGCAAGGTGCCGCTGTCGCCCGACGTCGATTTGACCACGATTGCCCGAGGTACGCCTGGTTTTGCCGGCGCCGACCTGGAGAACCTGGTCAACGAGGCGGCCCTGCTGGCGGCGCGCTTCGACCGTGAACTCGTGGCCATGACCGACTTCGAGACCAGCAAGGACAAGGTCCTGATGGGTACGGAGCGGCGCGGCATGATGATGAATGCCGACGAGTTGCGCCTGACCGCGGTGCACGAGGCCGGCCACGCGCTGGTGTCCAAGCACCTGAAGTCCTCGGATCCGCTGCACAAGGTCACCATCGTACCGCGCGGGCGGGCGTTGGGCGTGACCATGCAGTTGCCCGAGCGCGACCGTTACTCGCACAACTCCAGCTACTTGAACGATCGCATCGCCATCATGATGGGCGGGCGCATCGCCGAGGACGAAGTCTTGGGCGAGATCACCACCGGCGCGGCCAACGATATCGAGCAGGCGACCGATCTGGCGCGGCAGATGGTGTGCGAGTGGGGCATGAGCCGCCTCGGACCGCTCGCATACGGCAAGAAGCAGGGCGAACCGTTCCTGGGCCGCGACTACGGCCACGCGCAGAACTTCTCTGAATCCACGGCGGTCCAGGTCGATCAGGAGATCCGCCGCATCGTCGACGACAACTACAACCGCGCCAAGCAAGTGCTGACCGAGTTCCGCGAGCAGCTCGACCGGTTGACCAACGCGCTGCTCGAGTTCGAAACACTCGACGGCGAGGAAGTGGACTGGATCATGGTCGGTCGGGATATCCGTGAGTTGCGCGGCAATCGCGACGCCCACTGGAAGCACCGCGCCCAGCAGGACGCCGCCGCGGCCGCCAACACGCCCACCAAGAAGCCGTCGACGCCGGTCATCGACAACCTGCCGGGACTGCCGGAGCCGTTGACGCACTGACCTGACAGGCAAGCGACTGCGCTTCGACCGCTCGATCAGCCTGGCTGCGAGCGGTCGTCGCGTTTTTGCGGCATGCTTGGGTGATGATGACGCCCCCGATGCTGCTGCGCGGCCGAGCGCTGGACCTGACCCGGCCACAACTGGTTGGAATCCTGAACGTCACCCCGGATTCGTTTTCGGACGGCGGCGCTTTGGCCAATGCGCAGGCGGTGTTGCGTCGGGCCGAGGCGATGCTGCTCGCCGGTGCAGATCTCCTGGATATCGGGGGCGAATCGACCCGTCCGGGCGCGACCGCAGTGTCGATCGAACAAGAGCTGGAGCGCGTGCTGCCGGCCATCGAGTTGCTGACCGCCAACCTGGACGTGGCCCTGTCGATCGATACACGGCGCGCGATCGTGGCGCGGGCGGCACTGCAAGCCGGCGCGGCGATGGTCAATGACGTCAGCGGCTTTGGCGATGCCGGCATGGCTGCGGTCGTGGCCTCGCACGGCGCCGCGTGGGTGTTGATGCACATGCCCCATCCGCTCGGGGACATGGCTGCGGCCAAGATGCCGGGCGACGTGCCGGGCGGCCTGCAACGCATTGCCGACGATCTGCGCCTGGCGGTCGATCGCGCCGTCGCAGCGGGTGTGCCTCGCTCGCAACTGGCAGTAGATCCAGGGATTGGCTTTGGCAAGACGCTGGCGCAGAACCTCGCCCTCTTGCGTCCGGGCGGCCCGCTTGCCACGCTGGGTCTGCCGCTCTACCTTGGGCCGTCGCGCAAGTCGTTCATCGCGGCGATCTGCGCGGCACGGGGACGCGAAACGCCGCCGAACCAACGTCTACCGGGGACGCTGGCGGCGGTGACCGCGGCGGTGCTGGCCGGCGCGGCGTTCGTGCGCGTTCACGACGTCGAGGCCGCGCGGCAAGCGATGGACGTGGCGATGGCGCTCCGGGACGCGCAGGTCTGGCCTACACGACCCAACCTCTGAGACGGAGACGCTTTGCTCGACCAGGATTTCCAGCTCACGACTCTCTTGCAGTGGCGCTGGCTGGTGGACATCGGTCTGGTCGGCGTGCTGATCTACCAGCTCCTCGTGCTTTTGCGCGGTTCGCGATCGGGCGCGATGCTGTTCGCGGTCGGCGTGATGTTCGTCATGCACTACGTCAGCCAGGAGGACCTGCTCGATCTGCCGACGGTCAACTGGATCCTCGACCGGTTCATCAGTTCCATCGTGGTGCTGTTCGTCGTGCTCTTCCAAGAGGACATCCGCCGCGCGCTCACTTCGGTGGTGCGCTCGCCGCTGGTGTTCTCGCCCAAGGATCCGGCGTCCAACGCGGTGATAGAAGAGGTGTTGCGCGCTTGCACGGTGCTGAGCCAACGCCACATCGGCGCGCTGGTCGTCATCGAGCAAGAGGCGTCGCTCGATCGCTATGTCGAAGACGGCGTGCGGGTCAACGCCGACGTGTCCTGGCAACTCCTGCTGGCGATGTTCATCCCCGAGCACATGAACGCGACCCACGATGGCGCGGTCATCATCCAAAAGAGTCGCATCGCCGCCGCCGCCTGCTTCCTGCCCTTGGCCGGAGGTGCGGGAATTCCCGGCACTTTGGGTTCCCGGCACCGCGCGGCGCTGGGTCTGGCCGATGAAACCGACGCCATCATCGTGGTGGTGTCCGAGGAGAGCGGCACCTGCTCCCTGGCCTACATGGGCCAGCTCGATCTGAACCTGACGCCGGCGGATCTGCGCGAAAGGTTTCGGCTCCTGTTCGGCGACCAGCCCGAGGCGATGCAGCCTTGGCGGCGGGCCTGGCGGCGGCGCATCAACGTGCATCCGACCACGCCGGGCCACCAGGGGCGCAGTTCGGCCGTGGAGCCGCTCAGCGCGCCAACCCCGGTGCCCGCCAACCGGACGCCTCCCAGCGCGGCGGCCCACTTCGACACCGACGAGGAGGACCTGCCGTGATGGACCTCCTGCGCTGGCTGCGCGAAACGGTGACGCAAAACATCGGCTTGAAGCTGCTGTCCTTGCTGCTGGCGGTGCTGATCCATGTCGTCGTGCAGCGGGACAGCGTGCGCGAGACGACGGTGGAAATGCCAGTTGCGGTGGTGGGTGTCCCCAAGGGTCTCGTGTTCACAGGTGATCTGCCTGAAGTGGCGAAGATCCGCGTGCGCGGGCGCTGGGGCGGCATTCGTGAGTTGCTGAGCGATCGGACGGCGCGCATCGTCATCGACACCTCGGCCTATCGCAACGGCCAGCGTTTCGTGTTCGAGCACCGTGCCGTCGAACAGCAGCTGCCGTCGCGCCACGTCGAGGTCCTCGGGCTGGAGCCGGCTTCGGTGGAAGTGCGCCTGGAGACATTGGAACAGCGCAACCTGCCCGTGGAGGTGTCCCTGACCGGCGAACCTGCGCCCGGGTTTCGCGTCGGGGCGCGCAAGACCGATCCGCCGCGTGTGACGGTGGCGGGGCCGGCGAGCGAACTGCGCGGGCTGAAGTCCGTGCGCACGACGCAGTATGACCTCTCGGGCGCGGAGGCAGACATCCACGCAGCGGTCCGACTCGCCTTGCCGCTCGCACGCCACACCAAGGTCAACGTCGAGGAAGTGATGCTCGACGTCCGCTTGGAAGAACTGCCGATCGTGCGCACGCTGACCGGTCAGCCCGTGTCGGTGCGCGGTTGTCCGCCTGCGAGTCGCTGCCTGCTCGAACCGGGCGAAATCAGCGTGCGTGTCGAAGGCCTGGCGCGGGCGGTCAACGCGTTCATGGCCCGGCCGCTGGACAACCTGGTGTTTGCCGACGTGGGCCCGGCGGTGCAGCGCGGCGAGCGGACCGTGGCGCTGAGCGTGAACCTGGTGAAGGGCCTTTCGCTGACGCCGGAACCGGCCGTTGCAAAGTTCAGCCTGTTGAGCGAAGTTCCCGCGCCCGCGCCCGCGCCCGCGACCCTGCCCTCGCCGGACGCCCGTTGACACCGTGAACAGGCGCGCCGGAGCGAGTGGATGTCCCTGATAGTCCAGAAGTTCGGTGGCACGTCGATGGGTTCGGCCGAGCGCATCCGCAACGTCGCCCGCCGTGCCGTCGCCACGCACGATGCCGGCCACCAGGTCGTGGTCGTGGTCTCGGCGATGGCGGGCGAGACCAACCGCCTGCTCGAACTCGCGCGGCAAGTCAGCCCACGGCCAGCAGATCGCGAGATCGACGTATTGCTGGCCACGGGCGAACAAGTCTCGATCGCACTGTTGGCTTTGGCGATTCGCGAATTGGGCGTCGAATCGCGCAGTTTCCTCGGCCATCAGGTGCAAATCCGCACCGACAGCGTGCACGGCAGCGCGCGCATTCGCACGATCGACGCCACACCGGTGGAGGAAGCACTCGGCAAGGGTGCCATCGTCGTCGTTGCGGGTTTCCAGGGCGTGGACGAGTCGGGCAATATCACGACGTTGGGCCGTGGCGGCAGCGACCTGTCGGCGGTGGCGATGGCTGCGGCGCTCAGCGCTGATTCGTGCGAGATCTACTCCGACGTCGACGGCATCTACACCACGGACCCGAACATCTACGCCAAGGCGCGCAAGATCCACCGCATCAGCTGCGAGGAAATGCTCGAGCTTGCCAGCCTGGGCGCCAAGGTCTTGCAGGCCCGCGCCGTTGAATTCGCCCTCAAATACAAGGTCACGCTGCACTGTCGGTCTTCGTTCAGCGAGGGCGAAGGCAGTTGGGTCGTACCCGAAATGTCGTCCGTGGAAGGAGCCCGCATGACCGCAATGGAAGGTGCCGTCGTCACAGGCGTCGCGTGCGATCGCAATACCGCCAAGCTGACGGTGGTCGACATCGCCGATCGCCCCGGCGCCGTCGCCATGCTGTTCGCACCGTTGGCCGCCGATCACATCAACGTCGACGTAATCATTCAGAATCCGCCGCGGGCCGGGCGCACCGACGTCAGCTTCACGGTGCCGCGCAGCGATGTCGACCGGGCGATCGCGCTGACCGAGACCTTGCGGGCCACCCTCGGGTTCTCCGACATCGTGACCGAGCGTGACGTCGCCAAGGTCTCGGTCGTCGGCGCCGGCATGCGCTCGCAACCCGGCGTGGCGCTTCGGGCTTTCCAGGCATTGGGCGCGGCCGGGGTCAACATCCTGCTCATCTCCACCAGCGAGATCAAGATCAGTTGCGTGGTCGACGATCGCTTCACCGAACTGGCGGTGCGCGTGCTGCACGACGCGTTCGAGCTGGACCGCGAGCCCGCCGCCGACTAGGCAGGCCGACACAGCATCTCCGCGATCCTGGCGCGCGTCGCCGGACCGACGCCCTTGACCGGCACTTGCGGACCATCGGGCGCGCAGCTCCTGGTTGCCGGACACACCTCCGCCAATAGTTCAGCCGTCTTGCGCGTGACTCCCGGGACCTGTCGCCAGTCCTCGGCGGTCGCCACGTCGGCATCCAGGCAACCGCGCGCGGCGATCTGCCGACCGGGAGGGGCGATCGCTGGCCGGGGACCTGAACCATCCTCACGAGTTCGCGCCTGCCAGCCGGCCAGGACGAGACAAGCCAAGGCGCCAGTCAGCAGTTTTGCGGTCGCGGCGTCGAGGCCCCTCATGGCTGACCGTCCAAGCGCAGGGCGTCCAGATGACCGAGCGCGCGCAAGCTGACCCACCCGCCGGCCGCCAGCACTACGTGATCGAGCACTTGCACGCCGCACACCGCCGCCGCCCGTTGCACCCGCTGGGTGAAGGCCAAGTCGGCCGCGCTCGGAATCGGCTCACCGGACGGGTGGTTGTGCACCAGGATCAGCGCCACCGCCCCCGCCGCGATCACCAGGCGCAGGACATCGCGCGGCACCAGGTGCACGCCGTCGACCGTGCCGACGAAGCGCTGCTCGATGCGCACCCGCCCCGCGCAGTCCAGCCCCGCGACCACGAGGATCTCGACTTCGGCCAGCGCCAGGTCCCGGTAGCGCGCGACGATGGCCTCGGGACCGCCCAGGCGCTGCTTGGGCACCCGTTCAATCAACGCCCGCCGCCCCAGTTCCAGCCCAGCCAGCAGCCGATCGCGCTCGGCCGGCGTCAACAGCGGACTTTGCCCGGCGATGCGACCCAGCGTGCGCAGCGAACCCGCCTCGTGCAATAGCTTTGCCGCCCGCTGCCTTGCCGTACGCGATCCGCCCAGCAGGTGTCCGAGCAAGACCTCCACCGGCTCGCCCGACCACGGCGTGATCGCGTGATACCCGCCCGCGACGTCGGTTTCCCACGCCATGTCCCGCTGCGCCATCGCCCCTCCAGCCTGCCGATGGACTGCACGCCGGCTCCGCGCTCGCCCCGTCTCGACGTGGGCAGAGGCAAGCAAGCGCCGTGCCAGGCCTGGTTGCCCTTGTGTACACGGACTTGCCTGCGCCCTGGGTCGGTGCCGAGACCGGTCTCGCTGCCTGGCTGAGACCGGCTTTTCCTTGACGTACCGCCGCCCTTGCCGACAATGGGTGACCATGCCTATCGCTCGCACCAGCCCGTTTCGCCACCGCTCGCCGACGCTGCCCTTGCTGGCGACGGTTTACCTCATACTCCTGATGGGTTGCTCGACGACTCCGCCCGAAGCGAGCGACGGCCCGCCGGATCCCGAGTTTGTCGTCTCGATCAAGGACCCGGCCCAAGAAGTCGTCGGCGGCACGGTCACGGTCACGGGCACGATCGCGATCACCAACCCGCCCAAAGGCAAGACCCTGGTCGCGACGCTGGCTTTGCCCAACGGCAAGACCATGAACTGCCCGGTGAAGGCGACGGGCAAGACCTTCACCTTCGAGTGCAAGGACGCGCTGGTCACGCTCGACGGCGACGGCAAGCCGCTGTTCAAGGAGAATGCCTCGATCGCGCTGACAGTGACGGTGACCTACAAGAACACGGACTTCACGGGCAGCGCCAGCAAGTCGGTGCGCGTGGACAACCTGGGCCCGGTCATCGTGATCGACTCGCCGGCTCCGGGCGGCGTGTACATCGGCGTGGTCAAGATCAAGGGCCACATCGACGACAAGTCCCTGAAGGCGTCGGCGCTTTCGCTGGGCCTCAAGGACGCCGAGACGCTCGATCCGCTGGAGCTCAAGGACGCCAAGACCGGACAGCCCCTGCAGGTATTCAAGACGTTCGAGCTCGACTGGAAGCCGCCGCTGGAAGATCAGGCCTCGCACGCCTACACGCTCAACGTCCACGCGGACGATGCCGTGGGTCATCCCACTGATGCCCAGGTGACTTTCTCGATCCTGCGCGCGCCGAGCATCATGGGCGACACGCTGTCGACCGAAGGCGCCGTCTACGATGCGATGACCGACGACGTGGCGCTGGACTTCGTGCTGGGCGATCTGGACCAGGACGGCGTGCTCGATGCGGTGGTGGCGGGCAAGAAGGGCATCATCGTGCGGCGCGGTTTGGCCAATCCGGAGACCAACTTGGGCACGGGCCATTTCGACCTGCCGCCGCTGAACGACCCGGGCTCCAAGGACGGCAAGCTGATTCGTCCCGACTGGCGGTTCCAGCGCATCAACGGCTTTGACGCCCGCAAGCTGGAGTTGATCGATCTCGATGGCGACGGCGATCTGGACGTGCTCGCGGTCGGCGTGAATTCGCTCGGCGAGGCGCTGGCTTGGGCGCTGCTGAATTTCTCGGTGACGCCGCTCGAGGATGGCACGCCGGGCCGCATCCGCCTCATGCTGGTCGATTCGATGCTGTTGCCCGCAGAACCGTCGAGTCTGGCGCTGGTCGACCTGAACCCGGACGAGGACGGTACGGCCACGATGCGCGATCTGGTCGTGGGCGCCAAGGCCGCGAACAAGGGGCTGACCACGGTGCTGCTCGGTACGACCGACGCTCTTTGCGACTGCGGCAAGATCGGCAAGTTTGCCTGCGCCGATCCGCAGGCGCTCAAGTGCATGACCGAGGCCAAGACCGCGGTGACGGCTACGATCTTCCCCAAGAGCAAGACCGCCGTGCACACGATCATCGACAAGGGCGTGACCGGCATCACTTCGATCGCGATCGGCGACTTCTATGCCGACTCTCGCACCCTGCCCGACCTCTGCGTGGGCGAAGAGGCCCGGCCGCGCGTCAGCTGCTACCGAAACCACAATGGCGACGGCTCGTTGGAAGCGGCGCAGGACAGCTACGCGATCCAGGACGCCGGCGCCAACGATGCGCACTTCGTCATGGCGCTGGAATGGACCTCGCTGCCACCGGGCAAGCCGGACGGCCCAGACCTCATCGTCTCGACCCACCAGGGCTTCATGCGCTGGCTGCGCGGCACGCACAACGGCACGTTCACCTACAACCCCGCCTCCGACAAGCGGATCGTCGGCACGGACATCTACGCCGCCGCGGTGGTGGCCAACGGGCCGAGTGGCACGCCGTACCTGTACGTGAATGACTGGGCGGACGGCCAGCCGACCCGTGAAGTGCGGCAGATCCCCTTGCTCAGCGGCGACAACAGCGTGTCGACCAATTGTTTTCGTTCGTGGATCCTGGCCGACGGCGTGCGCAAGCTGCTGACGGCGGACCTGGACGGCGACCAGCGCCAGGATCTGGTGGCGCTCGACTTCAGCAGCCAGGGCCTGCAGGTCGCTTTCGGCTCCCCGGTCGACGCGCAGGACTTCGTGGCCCCGCCGGCCTACCACGTGTGCTCCTATGTCGGCGCGGTCACGTCGCCGATCTACGCCATGAACGAAGTGGCGCAGGTCGTGGTCGCGGACTTCACCAAGGACCAGAAGCCCGAACTGATGATGATTGGCAAGTCCAGCTACTCGTTCCAGAAAGACCTTTCCGGCCGCTGTACTTCGGATACCGGCGTGCTGACCTTCAAGCCGGTGTGGACCTTCAGCTTGGCGATGAATCAGCAGGGACGTTGGCTGCCGAGCGGCCGGATCGGTGAGTTCGCGCCATATTCGTACCAGATAGCGCCGGGGGACACCGCCAAGCAGTCGGTGTTGTCGGGCGCTTCGTCGAATTGTCCGGAGGCGCCCAAGCCCATCGGCAGCGTCGTCGGCGCCGAGGCCGCGGACATGAACAACGACGGCTTGCTCGACCTCGTGACGGTGCGCAGCGTGGCGGCCAACTACGCGTTGGGCGGGGCGACGGCCGCGGGTGCCTGCGGTTGCCTGTTCGCCGAGAAGAACGAGATCAACCCCGGGTTCGGCATCGAAAGCCCCGAGAAGGCAGCGGCCGGCGCGCCAGGCTGCTGTCGCATCTACGACACCGCCAAGGACCCGGAAAAGCAGTCGCCGCTCATCGGCTACGGCGGTGGCGCGCCATTGGACCGGGGTTCGCTGCACGTCTGGCTCAACAAGGACGCGAACAAGCCATTCGGTCTGGACGGCAACGCGGTGCAGGTGCAATCCCCGGTGACGCAGCCGCCGCCCGTCGTCAAGCCGGACACCGCGGTGGCGGGCGGTCTGGATCCCAAGGGCTTGGCAGTGGCCGACCTGGACGGCAACAAGACGCTGGATGTCGTGACGCTCATGGGCGAATCCGGCAGCCGTGCCGATCCCAAGCAGGTCTACCTGGACAACCGGCTGCGCGTGTTCAAGGGCGACGGCAAGGGCAAGCTCGCGGTCCACGACCAGGCCGACGTCGTGACCGTTCTCGATGCCGTGACCCTGGATCCATTCAAAGTCTTGAACGTCAGCTATCTCGTGGTCGACGCCGGGCCGATCTCGGTGTTTGCAGTGCCGTTCTGCAACAAGGACGCGCCGACGATCCTGACTCTGAACACCAAGCAGAACACCGTCTCGATGCTGCGCAACCTCGGCAACGCCAAGTTCGCCACGGGTTTGAATGGCTTTCCGGTCGAGGACGGCGTCAGTTCGATGTCGGTGCGCGACGTCGACGCCAAGGACTGCGTGGACGTGCTGCTGGCCTTGAAGTCGAGCATCGGCTTCTTGCGCGGCGTCAACGAATGGTTCGACATGAAGATCAACCTCGTGGAGTCACAGGAGAACAGCTACGTCGGCACTGAACTCCTGGACGTGAACAAGGACGGCTGGCAGGACCTCGCGCTGCTCAACAGCAAGCAGTCCGTGGTCGAGCTGTACCTGGGCGACGGCAACGGTGGCTTCGTGAAGTATCCCGGGACGTTGCTGACCCCTGGCGGCGTCAAGCGGGTCCAGCAGCTCGACATCGACGCCGACGGCTGCGCGGACCTGGTGGTGCACTCCACGTTCGGCGCCACGCTGTTGCGCAACACGTTGCCGCCTGAAGTCTGCGCCAAGCCGAACTGAGTTTCATATAAGCAGTTAGCGGGCAGGCGGTTGGCGCGCATAGAAGGCGTCGACCACCTCGGGGTCCACCGTCACGGGCAACACCCGCTCATCGCTCACGTACACGCTGCCCACCGCGGTGCCCTTCACCTTGCGCACGTGCTTGCCCTGCGCACAGCTGACGTCAGCCCGCTCGCCTTTGGCCACGCCCGAAAGATGCGCCGCCAGCACCGCACACGCGCGCAACTCCGCTTCCGGTGGCAAGATCTTGCCGTCCACGCGCAGCACCACGTGGGCGCCGGTCTGGTCCTTGACGTGGAACCACAGGTCGCGCCCACGCAGCAACCGCGTCACCAGCGAGTCGTTCGCCGCCGCGCTGCGCCCTGCCAGCACCACACGGCCGAGCGGTGAACTGAACTTCTGTACGCCCGCCGGCAGTTGCCCACCCTTGACGATCTTGCGCACCTCGGGCAGCGGAGCCGTCGGCGCCGGTTCGATCGCCAAGCGCAGCGCCTTGACCGAGGCGAGCCAGGTCTGCACCCGCCGCCAGATCGGCCCCGGCGCCGTCTCAGACTGTTGCACAAGCCCTCGCAGCTCCTCCACTTCCGCTTGCAGCTGCTGCACCCGCTCGAGCCGTTCCTGCGCCGCGCTCCAGCGTTCCGCAATGATCCGCAGCCCTTGTTCGAAGCCGCGCGCACGCCGGAAGATCCGCTCGAGATTCTGCGCCGGCGACAGGTCGCGCTGCAGGTGCACCTCGATCGGCTCGTCGGGCTGCCAGGGAAACGCCAGCGTCAGCCGATCGACGCCGCGCGGTACCGCATGCAATTGGATCTTCAGGACTTCGCCCTGCTGCCGGAGCTCGCCCGACTTGGCAGCCTTGGCCTCGTCCGCCTCGAGCTTGGCGATCAAGCGCAGCAGACGCTTGCGATCGGCCTTCAGCGAGGTCCGCGCAATCGCTGTGCGTTCATCCAGTTGCGACAAGAACTGGGGCGGCAGCTCGGTCACGGGCGGCGCTGTCCGCTGCGGATCTCAGGCGATTGCGTCATGATCTAGACAACCGCGGCGTGGCGGGCGGCGTGCTCGGCGTAGAGCTCGACCTCGCGCTTGTTGCCCAGGACCAGCGGGACGCGCATGTGCAGCCCGGTCGGCGTGATGTCGAGGATGCGTTGGTGGCCGTTGGTCGCCGCGCCGCCCGCCTGCTCGATGACGAACGCCAGGGGATGCGCCTCGTACAGGATGCGCAACTTGCCCTGCTTGTTCTTGGTATCCGCCGGGTACAAGAAGATGCCGCCTTGCACCAGGTTGCGGTGCATGTCCGCCACCAGAGTGCCGACATAGCGGGCGCTCATGGACTTGTAGCGCGAGTCCGCCCCGCTGGTGACGTGATCGACGAACGACACCGTGTCCGCCAGCCAGTTGCGCCGGTTGTTGGTGTTGACCGACAGGCACTTGCATTCGTCGGGAACGCGCATGTCCGGGTGCGAGAGGACGAACTCGCCGACGGTGGGATCCAGGGTAAAACCGTCGACGCCGTCACCCGAAGTATAGACGAACATGGTGGAACTGCCGTAAACCGCGTAGCCCGCAGCGACCTGCTCGCTGCCCGGCGCCAGGAAGTCCGCGGGCGTGGCGGGCCTGCCGAGCTCAGCGCGCTTGCGAATCGAGAAGATGGTGCCGATCGTGACGTTGACGTCGATGTTCGAGGAGCCGTCGAGCGGATCGAAGCACACCAGGTACTTGCCGTTCAGGCGGCCCGCTTCGGTCAAGATGACGTCTTCCTCCTCCTCGGACGCGATCGCCGCCACCATGGGCAGATCGTTCAGGATCGACTTGAGCAGCTCGTTGGCGATGACGTCGAGCTTGGCGACCTGCTCGCCTTGCACGTTTTCGCCGCCGGTCTTGCCCAGCACGTCGAGCAGGCCAGCGCGCGCCACCTGACGAGAAATCAGCTTTGCGGCCAAGGCAATGTGTGACATCAACAGCGTGAAGTCGCCCGATGCCCCTTCGAAGTCGCGGCGCCGCTGCAGGTTGAAGCGCATCAGGGTCATCAGGTTGTCGGACATGGCGAACCTCAGGCAACGCTTCAGGAAAAATAGGGACCGGTGTCCACCGCGCAAAAACCAGGCGTGCGCCAGTCCGCTTCAGGGCGAGACCGACGCACGCCGGATCGAAAAGCGCTAGCCGCGGCGCGGGGCCGGAGCCGCAGGGGCCGGGGCCGGAGCCGCGGGCCGGCCCGGATTCACAGCAGGCGGCGGGACCGGCTTGGGCGCGGGCCGGTATTGCGCCGGTGGCGGACGCGACGGCTGCGGAATGACCCCAGCCGGCGGCCGTGGCGTATTGTCCGGGCGCGACGGCGGGTTGTAGCTCGGCCGATCGGGCTGCGGTTGCGGGGCGGGACGCGCCGGCGGGTCGTAGCTCGGGCGCGAAGGCTGCGGCTGGGGTTGCGGACGCGCCGGTTCAGCGGGGCGCGCCGGCGCCGGGTCGTAGCTCGGCCGAGCAGGCTGCGGCTGGGGTTGCGGGCGCGCGGGCTCAGCGGGGCGCGCAGGCGCCGGGTCGTAGCTCGGCCGTGCCGGCTGCGGCTGGGGTTGCGGACGCGCGGGCTCAGCAGGACGGGCCGGTGCCGGGTCGTAGC
>CAYHHL010000060.1:16970-28424 GCA_964356325.1 uncultured Enterobacteriaceae bacterium
GGCTGGGGTTGCGGACGCGCGGGCTCAGCAGGACGGGCCGGTGCCGGGTCGTAGCTCGGCCGCGCCGGCTGCGGCTGGGGTTGCGGACGCGCGGGCTCAGCAGGACGGGCCGGTGCCGGGTCGTAGCCCGGCCGCGCAGGCTGCGGTTCGACGGCGCGACCTTGCGGAGCGGCAGGTTCTGCCGGGCGACCCGCGCCTGGCTCGGGACCACCGCGACCGCCACCCGATTCGCCTCCGCGACCGGGCACGACGGCAGGCGGCTGACGCGCGCCGGGAACGTCGCCGCGACCGGCGCCAGGCTCGCCGGGACGACCGCCAGGATCAGCAGGGCCGCCAGCAGGATCCGCAGCACGACCAGCAGGATCCGCAGCACGGCCAGCAGGATCCGCAGCACGACCAGCACCCGGCTCACCGCGACCGGGCACCGCGGCAGGCTCGCCAGCACGCCCAGGCTCGGCGCCGCGACCGGCCTCGGGGGCGGCACGGCGTGCTCTCTCCTCGGCGTGGCGAATGGGATCGGGCGCCGTAGCCGGAATGGCCCGCGGCTGGGCACCGGGGACGGCGTCGACCCGGCGCGCTTCGACCGGACGCTGTGTCCACTGTTGCACGCGCTGCGGATCGGGACCACGGTTGTACGCGACCACCTGACCGTCGTGACCGCGAATCTGGCCCGCCGACTGGATGACCACAGTCTGGCTGTACACGCGCGGCACTTCCGCTGGTGAAATCACCACTTCCTGGATACGTGTGCCGTACACCCGATTCTCGGGCACGTAGGTCCAGTAGCTTTGGTGGATGTGACCGTGGTTGTAACTGTAGCCGGGCGACATCGGCGCCCAACCTACGCAGCCGCCGCCGCCGCCCCACACGACCCACGCCGGGCCCCAGGTGTAGCCGGGCACCCAGGCCCAGTGCGTGCCGGGCAGCCAGACCCAACGGCCGTAGTGGTACGGGCCGCCGCCCCAGGGTTCGTCGCTCTGCCAGGTCCAGCCCCAGTCCGTGTAAACCCAGCTGCCGTAGAAGTACGGACGCCAGCCCGAGGTGCGGTTCGCGTGCGGAATCCAGACGGTGCCGTACTCGGCGGTCGAGGTCCATCGACCGTAGCTGCCGAGATCGGAGAAGTACTGCGGCGCCTGCGACGGAGCCTGCTGATCGGCGTATTGCTGATCGTAGGGCTGGCGCGGTTGCGGCGGCGGTGGGGGCGTCTGGTAGTTGCTGTAGTAGCCGTCGTCGCGCTCTTGCACGTAAACGGGTCCGCAGCCTGCCGTGGTCATCGCCAAGAGTGCGAGCCCGCACAAGCCGGGCAGCCAGATCTGCAGCTTGGGAATGGGCGTCCAGGTGTTCATCGGTGCTCCTTCGTGCTCCGGTTTTCGCGTCGTCCGCCCGTTCCAACGTCGCAGGGTCGCCGCCGATTCAATCACGTCCCGCGCCGGTGATCCACAGGCGCGCCCATCAAGTTTGGACGCGCGAGGCGGCGCCAAGGTTCGGCCGGAATCGACCCGGTATTTCTTGCGTATTTGCGGCGTGGCTCGGTTCGCAATTGAGATTCAGCTTCGCTTGCGCCACCATGGCGGTTCGGGCCGGATTCGGTCGGCGCGCGCCCGCAACGAACGGCAAGAAGGGAGTCATGGCCTACGTCATCACGCGACTGTGCATCGACTGCCTGGACAAGGGCTGCGTCGAAGTCTGCCCGGTCGAATGCATCTACGAATTGAAGGGCCCGGCCACGCCCGAACGCCCGAACATGCTGTACATCCACCCGACCGAGTGCATCAGTTGCGCCGCGTGCGAACCCGAGTGCCCGTGGCATGCGATCTTCGAGGACCGTGAAATTCCTGAGCCTTTCGCCGACGACACGCAGTTGAACGCGCTGTGCGAGGAGCAACCATCCCTGTTCGAGGTCGCCAAGCCACACCGCGACCCCGAGGGCCGCCTGACGCGAAAGGTCCGCCCGACCTCGGCCGCCGTAGATGACAACCGCACGAAATGGAGCCCGAAGTAGTGTCGTCGCAAAGGGCCACGCGCCCCAGATTCGCCAAGTCCTTGCGCACTTGCCTGACGGCAATCCTGGTCGGCTGGCTGGCGTGCGCATGTTCGGGTCCGCAGGTCCAAACGGCCACGGTGTCGCCGTTGCAGCACGCCCTGGACCTGCGCGATCAGGGCTATCTGCCGCAAGCCGAACGCGAGCTGCGCACGCTCCTGCAAGCCGGGGAGGCGGCGGCCGCCCTGCCCTTGGCGGAAACCCTGTTGCTGCGCGGGCGGCATCTCGAGGCGGCCGAACTGCTGCGCCCACGTTTGCAGGCGAATCCAGAAGATGCCGAAGTGGCCGCCCTGCTCGCCCGGGCGTTGGACGGCGCGGGCCAGCCCGACGAGGCGATCGCCGCCTACGCCCGCCGCCTGACGTTGGTGCCGGGCGACGCCGATGCCGCTGCGCGCATGGCTGAACTGCTGATGGCGAAAGGGGATTACGCCCATGCCGGCCAGATCGCGACCGCCGCGCTGAAGACGCACCCCGATCACCCGATTCTGCTCGTGCAACTGGCGCGGGCGATGCTCGGACGCGGCCGGGTTCCGCAGGCGTTGGCAGCAGCCCACAAGGCGACGTCGCTGGCGCCCAACAGTTCAGAAGCCTGGCTGCGACTTGGTGAAGTCCTGATCGCCGCGGGGGAATTGGAGGCGGCGGAAACGGCCTTGGCGCGCTGCCTGTCGCTCGATCCACAACATCCTGAAGCCTTGCGGGAAATGGGCGCTGTGCTGGTCGAACGGGGCGAGCCGCAAAAAGCCCTGGCCGTGCTCAAGCGCGCCCTGCAGATCAGCCCGGAAAGTGCGCCGACGTGGGTGACGCTGGCGGTGGCCAAGCAGCGGGCCAAGGACCTGACCGGCGCGGCGGCGGCGCTGGAGCAGGCGTTGCGTCTGTCGCCCAAGTCCGCGCCGATTCACCGCTATCTGGCCGAAGTGTCGCTCGATGACGGTCAGCCGGGGCGCGCGCTCGAGGAGGCGGACCTGGCGCGGCAGTTGCAGCGGGCCAAGGGTTTGTCGCAGGAACTCAGCGAGATCGAAGAACTCCTCGCACGGGCGATCATCGTGCAGGCGCTGGCTGACGACCTGTGCCATAAGACCCAGGATGCCAAGGCGTTGCAGGCCCGCGTCGACAAGGCGTTGCTGGTCCATGGCCTGCAGCGCACGACGGAACAGGCGGTGCAGCTTGGCGTACAGTCGACGGCCCAGGTCAAGGCGGCGGCGTTGCGCTGTGCCCGCAAGGGCTCGTAAGTGCAAGAGACTTTGAGCACGCAGGAAGCAAGCATGAGGACCGCCGAACGCCTGGAGATCGCCGGGACGCAACCCCAGGTCGAGCCGCAGACCGCGCCGCAGGAGCTGTGCCAGGCGATCCTCGCCGCGGTCGAGCGCACTTTCGTCGGCAAGCGCGACGTGGTCGAACTGGTGTTGGTGGCTATCCTCGCGCGCGGACACGTGTTGTTCGAGGACGTGCCGGGCGTGGGCAAGACGACGCTGGCGCGCACCTTCGCGCACGTGCTCGGGCTGACCTGGCAGCGCATCCAGTTCGCCAGCGATTTGCTGCCGGCGGACATCGTCGGCGTCAGCGTTTACGATCAGACCACGCGGCAGTTCGAATTCAAGCCGGGACCGATTTTCTGTCAGGTGCTGCTCGCCGACGAGATCAACCGCACGACGCCGCGCACCCAGTCCGCGCTGCTGGAAGCGATGGCCGAGGGGCGCGTCACCGTCGATGGCCGCACGCACTCGCTGCCGGCGCCGTTCATCGTGCTGGCTACCCAGAACCCACGAGAATTCCACGGTACCTATCCCTTGCCCGAGTCGCAGCTCGATCGCTTCCTGGTGCGCCTCTCGGTGGGGTATCTCGAAGCGGGCCAGGAGATGCAGCTCATCCGGGCCCACGGCGCGGCGGATCTGGCGCCCGAAGTCGTCGCGGGCCGTGCGCAGGTGGACGCACTGGTGCATGCCGCGGAGCAGATTCACGTCAGCGAGGAAGTCCTGGGCTATCTTCATGCCCTGGCGCAGGCGACGCGTTCGCACCGCGGTCTGGAGCTGGGTCTCTCGACACGGGCGGCGATCGGCTGGTATCGGGCAGTCCAGGCGCGCGCGCTGGTCTCGGGGCGCACATTCGCGACCCCGGACGACGTGCGCGCGCTGTTTTTGCCGGTAGCGGCTCATCGTGTGGTGCCGGCGGGAGTCTCTGCTTCGTTCGGCGAGCGCGAGGCGACGCTGGCGATCCTGCACCAGATCCTCGAGTCCGTGGCGCCGCCCCTCTGAATTTCCTGCGTGATTGCTGGAGGTAGTCTTGGAGAACCTGGTCCGCCAAATGCTCGTCGATCTCGGTGAGAATCCCGATCGCGAAGGCCTGATGAAGACGCCTCAGCGCGTGTCCAAGGCCTTGAAGTCGCTGACCGCAGGCTATGCGGAGGACGCCGAGGCGATCGTGCGATCGGCGATCTTCACGGTCGACAACGAGGAGATCGTGCTGGTGCGCGACATCGACTTCTCGAGTCTGTGCGAACACCACATGTTACCGTTCATGGGCCGCGCGCACGTCGCCTACCTGCCGCGCGGCAAAGTGGTCGGACTTTCCAAGCTGGCGCGCGTGGTCGACGTGTTCGCCCGCCGGCTGCAGGTGCAAGAGCGCATGACCACGCAGATTGCCACCGCGCTGCAGAACGCCCTGGAGCCTGCCGGCGTAGCGGTCGTGATCGAGGCCACGCACATGTGCATGGTGATGCGCGGTGTGAGGAAGCCCAACGCGCTGACCGTGACTTCGGCGATGCTGGGCGTGTTTCGCGACAACCCGGCGACGCGTCAGGAGTTGATGCAGTTGATCACCGCGCACCGGCAATAGCTTTCAGACCGAGCGGATGTATTCCCCGGTCGAAGACATCGCCTTGAGCCGCTTGCCGATCTTCTCGGCCTCGACCGCCGCCTGCACCTCGCGGTAGATCTGGCGCGCCTCCTGCAGCAGCGACTCCGGCAAGCGATCCGAAGTCAACACGCCGGCTTCCAGCAGGTCCGCCAGCACGACCATGCAGTCGGCGCGCTCCACCGTCGGCACGTCGGGGGCCACGAGCTGGAACGCTTGCTCCATGGTCGTGTGCGCCGGCCTGGAATCGCCCGCCGCCGCCGCCGCCCGCGCCGCCAGCAGCAACGCCTTGACCTGCAAGGGTACGTTGCCCGCGAGCACCGCCTGCCGGGCCGCTTCCTCCGCAAACGCCAGCGCCCTGGTGTAGATGCCGTGCGCCATCTGGATTTCACCACGTTGCCGCAGCGCGTCGGAAAGGCCGGCGAGGTCGGGCAAGGCCGCGAAGGCACGGCAGGATTTCGCCAGCGCAGCGTCGGCTTCGTCCATCGCGCCGCGGGCCTGCAACACCGCCGCCAGCAACACCGAGACCTCGGCGTTCAGCCGCTGCCGATCGACGCGACCCAGGGCATTGAGCGCCTCGCCCAGCTGCGCCTCGGCATCGTCCAGTTCGCCCGTGTCGCGCAGGGCCATCGCCAGCGCCCTCAGGGCTTCGACTTCCAGAATCAGGTTGCGGGCATCGCGCGCCGCCGTCAGCGCCTTGCGGGCATGCGACACCGCGCGTTCGCCGTCGTCCAGCGCGTGGTAGGCGTCCGAAATGTGCAGCGACAATTCCGCCATCAGCACGGGCAGCGGTAGCAGGGGCAGGCCTTGCAGCGCGGCGGACCACACGTCCAGGGCCTTGCGCAACTGGTGGGTCGCTTTCAGGCAGCGGCCCAGCGCCAGGCGCACGTGAGGCAGTTGTTCCGACGCGCCGGGCAGTTGCGAACGCAGCAAGACTTGGATCTGCGCCTCCAGCGGGGGAATCGCCGAGGCCGCGCGCCCACATTGCGCTTCGGACGCCGCCCACACCGCGAGCAGGGGCACACCCAGCTGGTACCAGTCTTCCTCACGCAATCCTGGCAGTTGGCGCAGAGCTTCGATCGCCTCGCGGGACCGATCGCTGCACAACTCGTGCTCGCCGCGCTCGGCCAGGCAGCGCGACAATCCCAGCGCGGCCTCGGCGAGGCTCAGCGCGGCGTCCGAGGCCTTGCCGGTCTGCCGCAGCGCCAGCGCGTGGGAGCGCGACATCTCGAACTGGGTAATCGCCTCGGGCAGCGCGCCCAAGGATCGCATCAACTGTGCGGCTTGACAGGCATGTCGTGCGCCGCGGAGGAATTCGCCCGCCTGTGCCTCGACCATCGCCAGACGACCTGCCCACTGGTCCGGGCGAGACGACGCCTGCGCGCTGAGCCAGGCCAAAGCCCGCCCGAAGTCGAGCGTTTCCGCCATCGACTCCGCGTAGAGCGACTCGGGTATGTCGCCCAGCAGGTACTCGGCCTGGGAGGCCAGCCGGCTATTCGGCATCGGCCGCAGCGCGCCGGCCGCGACCAGACGCGTCACGTGCGCACCGACTGGAATACCTACTGCACTTTCAAGAAGATCTGGCCACACCGGCGTCGCCAGCCGAATGGCCGCCCCCAGCACGCGCCGGGCCTGGGCGTCCAGCTGTCGTATGGACTGGGATATTTCCTGAGTGTTCACACGGCCTTGCGCGCCCTGTGCCAGGATGCCCGCCAGGTGCGCGTGCACGTCATCGCCAGCGCTGACCCAACCGCCGACCACGAGCACCGGGGTCGCGCCCAACTGCCTGACCAGACGGCGCAAGAACGTACCTTCGGTGTCCGAGAAGTGATCCACCCGTTCCACGATCAGCACGAGCAGACTGCGGCCGGCGATGCCCCGCAGCGCATCGACCAGCGCCGCCCCCGCCGCCATGCGCGCCACTTCCGGCACCGCCCGGGCGTGCGAAAGGTGAGGCGAATCCGGGAACTCCACGCCAACGAACAGGCCGATCAGGTGGGCAACCTGGCTGGCGCGATCCGGCCGATCGGGCATCAGCCCCTGCACCCACGCGAGCAGCTTGCGCCGGGCAGCCGAGGACGGATCGTCGTCGTAAAGCCCTGCGCGGATGCGGATCTCGTCGAACAGGCAGGCCAGCGGCAGGCGTTCCCCTTGGGGAGGTACGCGCACCCGCACGATGACCGGCGCATCGGCGCGATCGCCCAAGTGGCCGACGAACGCGTCCAGGGATTCGTACAAGGCACCCGGACTGCGCGACACGACGCCGAACAACTCCAGGCGCACGCGGTCCTTGGCGCGATCCAGGCGTTCTTCCAGCTGATCCAGGATCGGGCCGAACGCCGAGGCCTGCTTGCGCGCCGTCCGCATCGTCTGGGCCAGCAGAGCCGGACGCGAGTTGCGCGCGTCGGCGACGATGCTCTCCAGCCGATCGAGTTCCCGAAGCAATTCGCGGGCATCGACGGGACGATCCGCCGGGTTCTTGGCCAGCACGCGCTTGAAGAACGCATCGACCTGCGGCGGGAACACCAAGTCCGTACGCCGTTGCGCCAGCGGCACGGGCGGTTGCAACTGGTGGGCGCGCAAGAAGTCCTGGGGCGTCTCGCCGTCGACCGGCAAGTAGCCGCTGATCATCTCGTACAGAATGACACCCAGCGAATACAGGTCACTTTGCGGTCCGACCTCGTGCCCTGCCGCCTGCTCCGGGCTCATGTACGCCGGCGTGCCGACCACCAGACGTTGCTGAGTCAACCGCGGATTGGCATTGGCCTGACCGGTGGGCTGGATGTGCTTGGCCAGACCGAGGTCGACCACCTTGACGTAGTCGTCCACCGAGCCGATGCGGGTGAGCAGGATGTTGTCCGGCTTCAGATCGCGGTGGATGATCCCGAGTTTATGCGCTTCCATCAGCGCTTCGCAGACGCGTTGGCCGATCTTGGCGGCGCGCGCCATGGTCAGCCAGCGTTCGCGATCGAGCAGATCGCCCAGCGATTCGCCCTCGATGTACTCCATCGCGATGTAGGTGCGGCCCTGTTCGGTCGCGCCGATGCTGTAGACCGTGGCCACGAAGGGCGAACGGATGCGCGCGAGGATCTTGGCTTCTTGGATGAAGCGCTCGTCCGCCTGCAACTGCTTGGCCAGATCGGAGCGCAACACCTTGAGCGCGATCGAACGGCCCAGGCGGATGTCCTCAGCTTCATAGACGGAACCCATGCCGCCGCGGCCGATGAGGCGCACGACCCGGTACGAGTTGTCGACCAGAGTGGACGGGGAGATTTCGTCCGCTTCGGGACGCAGCATGGGGGTGCCACATTTCCGCGGGGGCGCGGGTTGGAACGGGTCAATCTAGGGCAAGCGAGCATGGCGGGCAAGCATGGATCGGCGGCTACTTCCCAGCCAGGGTCGCCAGGACGGGTCAGGATTCGCGCTCCGGTGGCAGTGCCGCCGACAACCGTTCGATTACATGAGATAGTGGTGCGGCCACGTCGATTCGCTTGTCACGCGAGCTCAGGCCCGCGCCCAGCGTCACCGCTTGCTTCGGCAGGTCGAGCAGTTCGGCGAAAAACGCCAGCAGCGCGCCGTTCGCCTTGCCATCCACCGGCGGCGCCTGCACCGCAACCTTGAGCCGATCACCCAGCAACCCTACGATTACACTGCGTTTAGCGCCAGGCTGAGCGCGCACCAGGATCTGCACGCGACCATCGCAGCCGCGCACGGTGTTGCCGAACTGTCGTGGCGAAACATCCATCTACAAGAGCCTTTGCTGACCGTCGCCGCCGTCGCCCGGACCCCGATCCGGTGGGTGCGGCACCGGCAAGCCGATGTGCTGCCACGCCTTGGCCAGTGCCATCCGGCCCCGCGGCGTCCGCGCTACATAGCCTTGCTGCAACAGGAAAGGCTCGTACACGTCCTCCAGCGTATCGCGCTGTTCACCCATCGCCGCCGCGATGGCCTCGATGCCCACCGGTCCACCGCCGAACTGCTCACAAAGCTTCTGCAGATAGGCGCGATCGGTTGGATCGAAGCCGGCGTGATCGACTTCGAGCAGTTCCAGCGCCGCCGCCGCCACCGGCTTGTCCACCACGGTCTGGCCCTGCACCGCCGCGAAGTCGCGCACGCGCCGCAGCAAACGGTTGGCAATCCGAGGAGTTCCCCGTGACCTCTTGGCGATCTCGAGCGCGCCGTCCGCCGCCAGTTCCATGCGCAGCGATTGCGCCGAACGGGTCACGACGCGCGCCAACTCTTCGGGAGTATAGAAGTTCAGCCTTGCCACGTAGCCGAACCGATCGCGCAACGGCCCGGTCAGCAGGCCCGTGCGCGTGGTCGCGCCCAGCAGCGTGAACCTGGGCAGCGGTAGTTTGACCGTGCGGGCGTGCGGGCCTTCGCCGATGACGATGTCGAAGCGGTAGTCCTCCATCGCCGGGTACAGGTTCTCCTCGACGATCGCGGAAAGGCGATGGATCTCATCGATGAACAGCACGTCACCTTCGCCCAGCCCGGTCAGGATGCCGGCGAGATCACCCTTCTTTTCGATCGCCGGCCCCGAGGTCACCACCAGATTGGTCTGCATCGCGTTGGCAATCAGGTGCGCCAGGGTGGTCTTGCCCAGGCCCGGCGGCCCGCAGAACAGCATGTGATCCAACGGTTCGGACCGACTGCGCGCCGCTTCGATGAACACGCGTAGGTTGCGCAGCACCGGCTCCTGGCCGACGTATTCATCGAAAGTGCGCGGACGCAAAGCGCGATCAACGTCCTGCGGCGTCGGCAGCGGAGTCAGCGGGTCTTCTTCGGGGCGCAGCATGATCGTCCGAGACTTGGGCTAGGGAGTTTGGGTCGGCCGGCGCAGCAGCGCCAGGGCATGTCGCAACAGGTCGTCGAACTTCGCTGCAGGCAAGGCCTTTTGCGCTTCCGCCAGCGCGGTTTCTGCCGCCGCCGGCTTGTAGCCCAGGTTCTGCAGCGCCGAGAGCAGGTCGCGCATGCCGGCGTCTTTTTGCGTAGGCGCGACAGCGATTTGCACCGCGCCCAGGTCCAGGGGCAGGCGATCGCGCAACTTCACCACGATGGTCTCGGCCAGCCGCTTGCCGATGCCCTTGGCCTTGGTCAAGTCCGTGATGCGATTGGTCGCAACCGCCGCGGCGATGCCCGAAGGCTCCAGCGTCGACAGCAACGCCATCGCGCCCTTGGGACCGACGCCCGGCACCGACACCAGCGCGCGGAAGATCTCGCGGCCTTGGGGCGTAGCGAAACCATAGAGAAGCATGGCGTCTTCGCGCACTGCCATGTGGATCGAGACCTCGGCGTCCAGACCCGGGCGAAACCGCTCGAGGTCGCGATCGCAAAGGAACACGCGGTAGCCGACGCCTTGGACGTCGAGCACGATGTGGTCTTCCTCGACGGAATGGCACGCGCCGCGAAGCCAGGCAATCACGCGCGACCTCGTTTCGGAGAAGACCCTGAAGTGGCGGCCAGTTGTGCGAGCCAGATCGCCTGTCCGGCGGTCGGCTTGGCCACGGTTGCAGGCGCGGGCGCGAGGCTCGCCCCGGCAACGACGCGCCCTGCCGTCGCCGCGGTCGTCGTGTCCAGCCAGGCCGAAGCGCGCAGGTGGGCCACCGCGACCGCCAACGCATCGGCCTCGTCCTCGCCGGGAAGCGCGGCCAGATTCAGGAGGATGCGCACCATCTCGCGCATCTGCCCCTTCTCCGCGCGCCCCGAACCGACGATGCGCCGCTTCACCTGCGCGGGCGCATACTCGTGCACGGGCAGGCCTTTGGCCGCCGCCAGCGCGATCGGCAGGCCGCGCGCCTGGCCCAGCACCATCGCTGTGCGCGGATTGTCCTTGACGAAGGCGGACTCGACGGCCAGTTCGGTGAACGAGTGGCGAGCGAACAAGGCCTGTAGTTCTGTGAGGATGCGGCCCAGGCGTTGCGGCAGCGGCGTGCGCCCGTCGACGCTGATGGCGCCGCTCGCGACGTAGCGCAACGTGCGACCGCCGCTGACGATCGCCCAGCCCATGCGCCGCGAGCCGGGGTCAATGCCCAGCACGATCGCGTCGCTGCTTCCGATCGAGTCGCTGCTTCTGATCGAGTCGCTGCTAATGATCGAGTCCATCGCGTGTCTCGGCCCGCCAAACCGCACCGGGTGCCGGGGCAGCCGAGGCTACACCGGTTCGGGGTGCGCCGCCACGCAGCTTGTCCGCGGTCGGTGTCGCTGCGTATGCTGCGCCGGCCTGTACTGCCCGCGCCGCCGGAGTCTTCGATGTTACGCCTGTGGTGCCTGTATCTTGCCGTCACCGTGCTGACTTGCGGGTGCCGCCGCCAGCCGCCCTCAGCGGTGCCACAGCCGGCGCCTGTCGCGCCCCTGCCCGAACCGCCCTCGCAAGCCCAGGTGTTGCCGGTCGAAGGTACCGCGCCGACTGCTGAAACGCCGCTGCCCCAACTGGTTGCGGACATCCTGAGAATGGTCGCGACCGGCAGTACCAAAGGCCTGACGCCGCTGCTCAGCGAAGGCGCTCGACGGCGGATGGCGCCGGGCATGGGCACCGCGGGATCATTGCCCATCCTCGCGGG
>CAYHHL010000061.1:0-7440 GCA_964356325.1 uncultured Enterobacteriaceae bacterium
CAATTACGTGAATGTCGTGGAGGAAGAGAAAGGCCTGAAGTCGAAGGTCAAGCTCCTCGTCACTGACGATACAGACACGACTACGAGGAGCATCAATGTCGACGCCGCGAAGAATGGATGGCTTTGTCTCGATACCAAGTCTGCTATTCCGTTCGAAGGGAAGACGTACAAGGCCCTCGGTAGCACATGCTTGAATTACGAAGAGAACAAGAACGTTAAACGAGAAAATGTCCGGCGAGTTCTGGGAGGATCGAAAGCGCAGGACGGCGATTCGCCTTTGCAACGTCAGGCAACACCGGCGGTGGCGCCCAAGAAGGAGGCAACTGCAGACGAGCCGGGCGACGCGACGAAAGGGACGAAAGTGCCGGCCAAGGTGAAGAAGAAGTGAGCGACTGGTCGTTGGGGGCGCGTCGTTCCTTTTGAATCAAACTCTACCGCCAAACGCGACATCGCCTCTAGAGACGCGTTGAAAGCCCGTGTACATAGAAGAAAGCACAGGACGGCGACCGGGTCCGCGTCTCACCGATCGCCGACCTCCACCCGCTGAGCGTCGAGACAACCAGCCACCTCGGAAGCAATAGGATTGCCCGCCAGACGTGACAGCTTCGGCAGGACCCAGATGCAGGATCGCGACGCCGTCAGCCATTTGGGCGGCCCGACTGGCTCAGCAGCCAACGCATCGGCCAGTGATTCGATGCGCGCGTTCCGTTCGGCGACTCGGACAAGTCGTTTTGCAACGCGGGTTGCAGCCGAATGGATGCGCCTTTCCTGCGTCTCATCTCGCATTTCAAGTGGATCGACGACGAGGCTGATGGCCGTGTCGGAACTGTTTGCGCGCGCTCGAAGCAGGGATCTCACGTGTTGCCGGCGCTGCCCCTTTTCCTCGACGCACATGCCGCCTAGAACAGGCCACAACGCCCACTGCTGCGCCGGCCGCTGCGTGGGCACGGTGTGGCCATGAACGTTGAGGCTTGGAATCGTGGCACATTCGCAACCGGCTATAGAGGAGATCGGGCACGCGGCTAGGAGTTGCACGGTGACGCCGTCGTGCGCAACACCGGCACCCGCAGCAGCGAGCGCGCGGGCTGCAGTCAGCCCGGGACCAAGGGCATCTAGCGTCTCTAGGATCAGCGTGGTCGGCGGGTCCACTAGCAATTCCTCGCCGCCAAATCCGGTAAGTTCCAGTGCATCTGCGAAGTCTTCCAAGGCCGCGGCCAGACGGCGATGGTCCGCTTCTGATAGTCCCCGAAGCCACAGATCGACAGCACGGCGATCCCGTTCACGCTCGGAAATGGGCAAAGCACGCGGGTCGGCGGCGCGACAGACGAGTGCGGCTGGGCCGGAACGATTCTGAGTGGGTTCCGGACGATGGCAACCGAAATTGGCCAGCAGCACGGCAACCACCGCCATACAACCGCCTGCTCCTTGCATCACTTCCTGAAGGCCGTGAACTCTGCATTTCCGGCGAACTTGCCGCTCACAGTTGGCCCGTCCTGCTTGGCCATGGCCTCGAACTGACCATCCACGGTCGCTAGCAAGCCGGCAGAATCGATGGACACGGCTGTCACGCGGCCGCCTTGGAAAGCCGTCATCTCGTACTTGCCGGCTAACTGCCCGAACTGTCCGGTCCCGCTCGCGGTGCGACGGAGCACCGCCTGCGGGCTCAACGTGTCGCCCGACTGCCCGCACCAAGGGTCGGAACCGGGCGCCGCAGTCGACGTTTTGCGGCCCCAGACGACGGCCATTTCCCCGGAAGCCGCCGACTCGACAAGCCACGACTGCACGATCGTCGTGTCGTATTTGTCAGTGCAATAATTGTATTCAGTCTGCGAGGGCAATTTCACGAATATAGTCCGGCCGCCGACCTGCACGTCAGCGGTCGTCGCAGCCGCCCAATTGGCCAGCGAGGCTGTCCAGCCTCCTTGAAAGGTGCCCGGCGAATAGGCTTGCGCGACCAATGCCTCCTTGCCGATCGTCGGCTGGCTCGTCACAGCTTCGATCTTATTGGCCGCGTACTCGATCGTGCTGCTGCCTGAACGGAAGTGCCCGCTCAGGGTCGTGGCCGCGAGACTGCCCGTCACTGGGACGTTGAGCGCATTCAGGCAGCCCTCGAGTCCCTGCGGACCAATGCGAATCCTGCAGCCTAGATTCGCCGGACTGCCGGCGTGACCATAGAGCACGTCCCATTCTCCGGCGAGCGAAGCGAACTGGCCGCTGCCGCCCGCGTGGCGCCGCAGCACGAACCATGGTAGCGAGATCTTTCCATTCACTTGCACGGGCCCACAGCCGATCTTCGTGTAATCTGCCGCGTGCCAGCCTACTGCCAGGTCGCCTGACGCCGCCACCTCGACATACACGGATTCATTGAACTGGACCTTGCAATTGGGATACGTCGAATTTGAATCATCGATGAATTTTTGCGGCAGATCGAGGCGCGCCACGCGACCAGCTATGGTCGCCGTCGCCGTCGCGTACGCGCTCCAATTGCTGAACGTGACGAACCACTTGCCGTCAATGCCGGTGTTGGCGAACGCGGAGGCCGCGGCCATGGCAGGCAGGCCAAACTGGCTCACGACCGCCAGTTCCTCTGCAGGTACGCCCACCTGCGTGACACCGATATCGGGTGTACCTGGACCTTGGACATCCGTGGCGACCGTGTTTCCTATGTCGGCATTAGACTGCGGCACGTAGACCCCGCCGCCGCCATTGCCGGCAGGTGTAGCGCATGCGCCCAGCACCAACGCCAAGAGGGTCGCCGTCGCGCCAACGATTGTCCTTGTCTTGCCCATGTCCGCCTCCCGTAACTTTGTTCGCTGAATAGGCGTTGTTTGCCAATGTGGTGCGCAGTCTGCCGCACCTCCAGTGGGCGCGCAAGGCATCGCCACGTCGGTTGAATCTCCACCAACCCCGACCCGCAGGTCAATAGGATTTCTGATTGCGTTTCTGCTATTTAGCATCGGCGGTTGCATCATCAACCCCGTCCCTACGCCGGACAAGGCCGCCCAGTCCCGTCGGCCAGCGACGTGGGTGGTCTGAACAGCGCCAACGATGCGGCAGCCTTGAAGGACGTTGCCAGTGCCACCGAGGTCGCCAGCGCTCCGGATACGACCGCTGATTCGGACAGCACGGCAAACACGTCCTACAGCACCCGCTGCACCGCGTTCGCCAACCAATACTGCGCCGCGCTGCAAGGTTGCTGCGGCTCGGTCAAGGACAGTTGCGTGGCGAGCGTGCTCAAAGAATGCTTGAATCCCGCGAAGTTCACCGCGATGGCGCTCGCTGCCGGTCAGGGCCTGCTGACGCTCGACCCGGCCATGGAGGAGCGACGGTCAGGTTCCCTCTCACCACGGCACCCAGCCCGCAACCGTCGCAGGCCCGGTCCCGAAGGAAAATGCAGCGGAAATCGCATCGGCCTTGCCGTCGCCATCCGTGTCGATGTCCGGTTCCAAGAGCGACTTCAGCAGCGCCGTCAGCGTGGCCGCACCGGCGTACGCCTGCAGCGCCGCCGTCGGGACGCCAGCCACCATCGCCGTCAGGTCGTCAGGCTTGAATCGTCCACAAAGGAGGCCACCGCTGGCCGCGTTCCACCCCGCCACGCCCTGTACGGTAGCCGTCATCGTGACCGCCTGGAACGGCAGATCGGTCACCTGCCCAGATACGATCGACACTGGCAACCACGCGAAACCATTTGCAGTCAAAGCGCTGCCCTGAACCGTCGCCATGAACGTGGACGTGGCCTTGCAAGCGCCCGAGCCAGCCGCGGCGACGTCGTAGCTCAGCGCCAGGATGTCGTAGTCGCACTTGCCGTACGCGGCCTTGCAACTGATGTCCGCCGGATCGACGGTTGCTCGCAGGAGGTTCAGCGCGAACGGCTTGCCCGTCGTGTTCCAGGCCGCCGCTTCCAGGAGCAGCGCCAACTGACCGGATGCCGTCAGGCTGGCCAGTTCGACATTGCCCTTGGTGTTGAAGCTCAACATCTTGCCGAGCTGGTTGTCGGGCTTGCCGTCGCCGTTCAGGTCACAGCCCGTGGCGGTGTCGGCGAGGACCCAGGTATTGATCCAGCGTACGTCGCCGGTCCAGAACGCGGGCAGCTTGCACGTGGGTGTCACGCAGGTGCCGGCGTTCATCGCGCAGATCTGGCCGGTCGGGCACGTTGCAGGACAAATCCCTTGCATCGGCGTTAGCTTGCAATCCGCCGGGCAGCCGAAAGCATTCTCCTTGAGCCCGCACACGCCGTCGCCGCAGACGCTGCAGTCCTGCGCGCAGTTGCCGGCGTTCTCCATCGGCGCGGTGCAGTTGCCGTCGCCGCACTTCAGGCAGTCAGCCGGGCACTGGTTCGGCGTTTCCTGCTTGTCGCACACGCCGTTGCCGCACGAGGCCATGCAGTCCTTGCCGCACGTCTTCTCCTCGCCCGGGCTGCAGATGCCGTCGCCGCAACCGCAATCCACCACGCACGTGCTGGCCGTTTCGCCGCCGGTGCAGAGATCGTCGCCGCAGACAGCGCAGTCCAATGGGCAGAGCTTTGGTGTTTCTGCGGGTTCGGTGCACTGGCCATCGCCGCATTTTAGGCAGTCTTGCGCGCAGGACTTGGGCGTTTCGCCGTCGCCGCACTCGCCGTCGCCGCACAAGCAGTCCGTCGGGCAACTGACCGCGGTTTCGCCGCCGGTGCACACGGCATCGCCGCAGAGCGCGCAATCCTTTGGGCAGGTCAGCACGTTCTCGAATGGCGAAGTGCACTGGCCATCGCCGCACGTGGCGCAATCTGCTGGACAATTATCTGTGGTTTCGCCGGTTTCACACTTGTCATCGCCGCAGGTCGCGCCGCAATCGGCCGGGCATGACGCCTCGCTTGCTGAGCATTCGCCATCGCCGCAGACGGGTTGCCAGAAGCCGTTGCATTGCGTTTTCATGCAGTTGCCGAATGCCTGGGCGGCGGCGCCGGTGGCTCCCGACAGTGCGGCACATTGGCCAAGGCAGGCGGTATCCGTGCCCTTGCAGGCGACGAGGCACGCATAGGCCGCAAGGCACGCCGCATCGGCCGAGCAAGCGCCCCATGCTGAGGCGCAATGCTGCTGGATGCAGGCCGCGTTGCCTTGGAACCACTTGGCGCAGTCGATCGGGCAGTTTTCGCCTGGCTGACAGACTAGGTCGCCACAACCCGTTGCAGCGACAACTACTTCCGCAACCACGTCCACTAGCGGGACCGCTGTGTCCGCGGTCGCAGCGTCCGTGTCGGCCGTATCAACCGTCGCGGCATCCACTCCCGCGGCGTCTGCACAGGCTGCGCAACCGCCATCGGCGTCAGTCGGTGCCGAATCGCCGCGGACCGTTACGTCCCCGCCTGCGGGTGCATCCTGTTCGGCGTCGACAACCCCGCGCCCAGGTGATTGCGCGGGAGCGGAAGTGCACGCGACGAGTGCCAGGAATCCAGCCAATCCGCGCCTTTGCATGTTCGCCTCGCATCGCGGTGTTCGACCGTCCAGGACAGGGTCCGCCTGCGGCCCGGCTGCGTCAAGCGACCGTGAAGCTGCACAAGCGCTTGATGTTGTGTTTCGCACTGTTTGGCCCATACTCATCGACAGAGGTGAACCGATGACGGATGGCTTGATATTACGGCATATTCTCTCATCGACGGCCTGCCTTGCGATCACGACGGCAGGCTGTTCTACGCCGAATTCTCAGTCGATGCCCGTATCCGCTGATGCCGCGACCGCCCAAGCCGACGCCGTCACAGCCCAAGCCGATGCCGTGAACCGCAAGCAAGCGCTGGATATCGTCATCGATTCATCAATAGGCGGTGCCGACGATTCCCAAGCTGGTCCTTTGGATGCCCAGACCGATACGACCGCCGACCTGACCGCCGACCTGACCGCCGACCTGACCGCTGACGCGACCGCTGACGCGACCGCTGACGCGACCGACGACGCAGCGCCTATGGCTGCGGATGTCGCACCGGAGGTCGCAAATCCCGTTGCCGATCCCGGCCCGCCCTACCTACTGCAAGGAGGCTGTGCAATCCCACAACCGACGGCCTCGCCCGCGTGCGCGATGACGAGCTGTTCCGCGGGCAAGACCTGCATGGGCGCCGGGGTTTGTGTGCCGGCGGCGCCGTTCTTCCTCGACTCCGCCGTCGTCATGCAGGCAGGTCCCAGCCTGGCCGCAGGGCCGGCAGGCACATGGGCGATCGCGTATGCCGGTGGCGCAGGTGACCAGGTCTCCGCGGTGTTCTTCCAGGTGTTTCCGACGACTGGCAAGGGTTCCGCGCCCTTGCAACTCAACACGGTGCCGCCTGGCTTGCCGCGCGGCGCATCGGTTGTCCGCCTGATCAGCGGCGAATGGCTGGTCGCCTGGCGTCTGCAGGACTACCCCGGCCAGACCACCGCGTACCAGATACGCAAGATCTCGCCCGACGGCGGCCAAACCATCGGCGACGTCGTCCAGCTGAACACGACTACGATCAACCTGGGCAGCAGCGATTTCGACAGCAACGCCGTGGCACCGACCCTGTCGCTTCTGCGCAACGGCAACGTTTTTGCCGCGTGGATCGGCGGACCGAAGAATCCAAACACGTTGCCGCGGGTGTACGGTCGCCTGCTTGACCAGACCGGTGTGCCGCTGACCGGCGAACTCGATCCAACCGGCTTCGACCCGGCCGACATGGGCCTGGCGCCGATCGCCTTGCCGTTGCCGCTGGGTGAAGTCCTGCTGGTCTGGCAACTGAATCCGAACGGCAAGTTCGGTAACCCGGGTCTGCGCGCGCGCGTGCTGGACGTCGCCGGCAATCCGAAGTCCCCGATCGTGCAGATCAATCCAGGCTCCAAGGTCTACGAGGCGATTCCAGGCGCAGCGACCTTGCTGGACGGCGACCTGGTGTTCAGTTGGAAAGCCTCGAACGTCAAGAACAAGACCGCGCCGGTCGACATCATGCTGGAGCACGTGCCGGCAGGCCTGAACATGGCGGGCAGTGGCACGGTCTTCAAGCTGGATCACGATTCCGAGGGCACCGCGCCCTACCTGTCGCCGGTCGTGGCTGCGGGCCCGCACCGTGCGGCAGTCGCGTGGCAGAACCGGTCGACTCTGAAGGGGCCGATCCAACTCAGCCATTACTATGCGGTGCCAGACGCGGTGGATTGTCAGCCGATCGACGTGTCCGGGCCTGGCGATATCAACGAGTCTTCACGGGAAATGCCCGCGCTGGCGGCGCTATCCGATGGCCGGCTGCTGGTGGCGTGGCAGACGATCCTGATCGGCACGTCGGCGGGCAAGAACGACTACAAGATCCGTCTACGTTTCGCGGAGTGAACATGCGCATTCTCGTTTTCGCCTGGATCCTGGGTCTTGGCGCCTGTTCCCAGACGGTGACCAAGGCCACGTCGGCTGCTGTGGGGGACGTGGCGGCCGATGTCGCAGCGGGCGATCTCGCGGACCAGGACAAAGCTG
>CAYHHL010000061.1:7540-28331 GCA_964356325.1 uncultured Enterobacteriaceae bacterium
GCGGAACACTACGGCAGGATCATCAGCAAGGTCATGGCGGACGGCCCGGATGGCCTGATCGTGGCGGGCAACGTCAAACTGCCGGCCAATGGCCAACTCGGCCCGCTTTGGCTGGCGCGACTTGGGGCAAAAGGCGTGGTGATGACGGAACATACCTATGACGGCGCCAACGGGCCGGTCATCGACGTAGCGCGTTCCGCGACCGGTGAATTCGCCATTCTGCGCGGTGTCAGCCCGAGCGGCCAAGGGGTCAACATCGTTGCAACCCAGGCCGACGGAACGGCGCTGTGGACCAAGGACTTCGTGCCCATCACCACGAACGCAAAGGCCAACTCACTGACCGCCCGTTCCGATGGCAAGTTCATCATCGCCGGCATGAAGGCCAAGGCCGGCAAAGGCCAGGGTTGGCTGCTCGGATTCGACATCACCGGCGCGCTGGTCCTGGACGTGGTGCAGCCGAGCGTCCTGGCTTGGGGCCGCGCCGTGACCTCCTCGACCGGGACGTTCGCGGTCTTTGGCGCGCTCAACGGTGGCGGCGGCACGGTTGGCGCTGCGGTGGCGGCGGACGGCAGTGTGCTCTGGCAGACGGTCATTGCGGTCGATGGCGAACTCAACGCCGTGGCACCCAGCAACGATGGCGGGTACTTCCTCGCCACCGTCGGGCAGGACACCACCGTGATCGCCCAACCGGAGACCTTTCCGCAGGTCGTGATGGTGTCGCGCCTGGACGCCGCCGGCACGGTTCTCTGGACAACGCCGCATGGCTGGAGCGCGCCGGCGGAATGGCAGGTCGCCGGAATCGACGCAACGAGCGATGGCGGTTACATCCTGGCCGGCAGCTTCTTCGACGTCGCTGTTCAACTTCTGGAATACAAGGGCAAACCGCTGCCCCCGGGCACGATCAGCAACTACTGGTACGCCCTGCGTGGCACGGCCGATGGCAAGGCCGTCTGGGCCAAAACCTATGCGCCCGGCGGCGGCAAAGGCGGCCAGACCCGCGGCATGGCGGCGCTGTGCGGCAACGGTCTCGCCATGGTCGGCATCGCGGACGTCGGTGGCAACCCGAGCTACGACGGCTGGGTCGTGCGCACCGATTCCGCGGGCAACGTACCGCTTGGGGCTGGCGGCAGCGTGATGTCGATTTCACCGCCGTAGCGGCGTTGCGTCTGTGGCGATTGACGACGAACGGCAACGTCTGTTACGCCAACCGTGGCAGGCAAGTCCGCGAGAGCGACACATATGGCGTGGCATTGCTGGCAAGGGCAAGCCGGGTTCCAAGGTCAACGTAGACACAGCGACGATGCGTTGCCTCCGGGTCGCGGAGCGCGCGCTGGCGGAGGCCAGAGGTGGTGGCGACTTGAAGTCGGAAATTTCCGAGGGGATTGCGCTTGTTCGCCAGGTGCTTGTGCTTCTTCGCGAGCTACTTGCCACGCCGGAAGTGCCGTCGGCAGGCGAGTTGGCGGTGGGATAGCTGTGGGCCACGAGCCTAAGAAGCTTTGCGTTTGGCCCGAGTTGACGCGTCCGCTCTAGCCGGCTGTCCCGGGACAAGCGAGTCGGAGCCGTCCAGTTGCACTGTCCAAACGTTTGGACAGTACCGCTGCAATCGATCGCTCGACGCCATTCAAGCATTGCAAACCTACGTCCAGTGGCACATCATCCTGCCCGGCCGACCGGCTCCAAGCGCTATCAACGGGGGGAAAAAGCTAATGGCAGCTGACATCGTTCAAACGACGGATCTGAAACTCATTGACGACGCCGCCGAATACATCAGCCAGCTCGACCGGAAGGTCAACGTGGCCTTCGCCTACCAGCTCGGCAGCTATCTGGTCGGAACGTTCTTCGGGGGAAACGCTGCCGAGGCGAAGTCGCGCGACCCAGGCAAGCAGTCCAGTCTGCGCTTGCTGGCACGTCATCCGTCAGTGATCGAGACTGGACTGTCCCAATCGACGCTGTCCAATTTCATTGGTCTTTACCTCCAATTGGAAGCGCTTCCCTCAGACAAGAAGGAAACGGTGGAAAGGCTCGGGCTTTCCAAGCAGATCGCTCTGCTTTCGGTTGCCACGGCCGAAGACAAACTGCAAATGGCCGAGGACGCACGCACCCCAGGCACGACAGTGCGAAAGCTGAAGGAGAAAATCCAGCGTGACAAGGACACGAGCCGCGCCACCGCGGGCAAAAGCAAGCCGGGCCCGAAGGTACAGGTAGTCTCGGCGACGACACGTTGCCTCCAGGTGGCGGAGCGCGCGCTGGCGGAGGCTGCCTCGGGTAGTGAGTTCGTGCACGAGATTTCCGAGGTGCTCGCGACTGTTCGCAAGCTGCTTGCCAAGGCTGAAGCGCCGGCGGTGGAAGCGGCGACTGCGGAATAGCGGCAGCTGCGTGGCGCGCGTGCGCTGTGGTCCGGCAAGCCTGTGATCTAAGTCGGTGTAGTACAGCGAGATCGGTGGGCATGCGCCCGGCCGATGAGCACCAACGCCACGGCACAAGACGTGAGACGATGTGGGACCGCTTTTTTCCCATGCTGGTTGACAGGTTCCGTTCGCCGCGGTAGCAGGTTCCCGCGAGTGTGGAGCGGCTTGAAGGCCGCCTTCCACGCCTGGCCTTTCTTGCTGCCCTCAAGGTGTCGGAATGATCCCCGCCAACGGCGACATCGTCCGCGTTCGCTCGCGCCAGTACCTCGTCGAAGGCGTCGACCTCGCGCCGCAACCAGGTGACAGCACGCTGGTTCGCCTCTCCTGCATCGAAGACGACGCCCAGGGTGAACCGCTCGAGGTTCTCTGGGAGCGCGAAATCGACGCGCGGCTCCTCCGCGAAACCGACTGGGAGCGTATCGCCAGCCGTGGCTTCGACGCGCCCCGCCAGTTTTCCGCCTACCTGCACACCATGCGCTGGAACTGCGTCACCGCGACGGACTCGAAGCTGTTCCAGGCCCCGTACCGCGCCGGCATCGAGGTCAAGGCGTACCAGCTTCAGCCGCTCCGCATGGCCCTCGGCATGCCGCGGGTGAATCTCTTCATCGCGGACGACGTTGGTCTCGGCAAGACGATCGAGGCCGGCCTAATCGTGCGTGAGTTGGTGATGCGCCAGAAAGTGCGTCGGGTCGTGATCTGCGTGCCCCCGTCCGTAGTCCGCCAGTGGCGCGACGAGATGGAGGAGCGCTTCGGCCTTACGTTTGTCATCTACGACCGCGAGTACGTTGCGCAAGTCCGCCAAGAGCGCGGCTACGCGGTCAACCCGTGGAAGACCCACACGCGCTTCATCCTTTCCCATGCCCTGGTGCGCGACGAGACATACGCTGCGCCGCTGCGCGACTGGCTCGGCGAGTTCGCGACCGGCTCGCTGCTCATCCTGGACGAGGCCCACAACGTCGCTCCGGCGAGCGGCGGCAAGTACGCGATCGACTCCAAGCTCACCCGCACCGTCCGCGACCTCGCGCCGCGGTTCGAGCACAAGCTGTTCCTGTCGGCGACCCCGCACAACGGTCACAGCAACAGCTTCTCCGCGTTGCTCGAACTGCTTGATCCACAGCGGTTCGTCCGCGGCGTGCCCGTCGATGCGAAGCTCCGAGACACTGTGATGGTGCGCCGGCTCAAGTCCGACCTGCGCGCGATCGGCGAGAAGTTCCCCAAGCGGAACATCGGCCGGATCGAAATCGACCGCCTGCCCGCAGATGCCCCTGAGCTCGTGCTGTCGCAACTCTTGCAGCGCTACCGCAAAGCCCGCGAGGCTCGGCTGGCTGGCGCCCCCAAGTCGCAGCAGGCCTCGGCGATGCTGGTGGTGATGTCGCTGCAGAAGCGGCTGCTTTCCTCGATCGAGGCCTTTGCACGCACACTCGATGTGCACCGGGCCTCGATGCTCGGGACGGCAAGCAAGGCGGCCATCGTCGACACGCGCAACCTCGACCTGCTCCACGAGACGCCTGACGCCGACGACGAGCGCGCGGACCTCCCCGAGGACGAAGTCGAGCGCGAAGAAGACGCGCAGATGGCCGCAGCCACCAGGCAATCAGGCGGCGAGGCCTCGGCTTTGGCCCCGGAACTCGCACTGCTCGACGAGATGGCCCGGATCGCCCGCGCGAGCCGCCATGACGTCGACCCCCGCCTTCGCCACCTCATCGGCTGGATCCGCCAGAACCTGTGCCCCGCCCTCGGCAAGGAGGGGGCCGTCTGGCTGCCACGTCGGGTGCTCATCTTTACCGAATACACCGACACCAAGCGCTACTTGGAGCAACTCCTGAAGGACGCGATCCGCGGCTCAGACCGCGCCTCCGAACGCATCGCGACCTTTCACGGCGGGATCGGCGAGGAGCGGCGGGAGGCGATCAAGAGCGCGTTCAACGCTGACCCCAAGAAGCATCCGCTGCGCATCCTCATCGCCACCGACGCTGCCCGCGAGGGTGTGAACTTGCAGAACAACTGCGCGGATCTGTTCCACTTCGACGTGCCATGGAATCCGGGCCGGATCGAGCAACGCAATGGGCGCATCGACCGCAAGCTCCAGCAGGCGGACGAGGTCAACTGCATGTACTTCGTGCTCCCACAGCGGGCCGAGGATCGCGTGCTCGACGTGCTGGTGGAAAAGACCCGCAGGATCCACGAACAGCTCGGGAGCCTCGCGCCAGTCATCGGACGCAGCATCGACCAAGCGTTCGCCCGCGGGATCGAGCACGAGCGGGTCGACGACCTCGCCACCACCATCGAGAAGGTGGACACCGACGGCCAAGGAACAGCGGGCCGCGTTCGGACCATGAATATCGAGATGGGTCACGACGAGTCCGATCAGCGCCGCGTCCGGCTGGACCGACAACTGAAGGATCTCCGCGAGCTACTCGAGCGTTCGAGGGAATGGATCGGCCTGGACGATCGACACTTCCGCGACGCGTTGTCTGCGTCCCTCGAAACCGTTGGCGCTGGTGGCCTGACTCCCGCCAGCAACGCCGATGCCGCCGCCGATCCCGATCGCGCCCGCTGGCTTCTCCCGCACCTACACGAGCGCAAGGGTGCGGATCCGACCTGGGCCGCCACCCTCGACACGCTTCGCGCCCCCCGCAAGAAGGGTCAGTCACCGGCGGACTGGCGCCGCGACGCGCCCATCCGGCCAGTCGTGTTTCGCGATGCCGGCAACCTCGACGGCGAGGTCGTTCACCTCCATCTAGAGCACCGGGTGGTGCAACGGCTGCTCGGTCGTTTCCTCTCCCAGGGGTTCCGGGAGGACGATCTGCGCCGCGCCTGTGTGCTGCGGACCGACGAGGCCCAGCCCCGAGCGGTGCTGCTCGGTCGCCTGTCGTTGTTCGGCGAGGGCGGCACGCGCCTGCACGACGAGGTACTTGCCGCAGCGACCGAGTGGCTTCCGATCGAGCAGCGGAGCGGACGCCTGCGGCCATTGGGTGAGGGCGACAAGGCGGACGTGCTCAAGCTCGTCGAGGAGGCGCTGGCCCAGCCCCGGCTCCGGGAATCCGAGCGACCGCTGCAGGAGCGACTGCGGGCCCACGCCGCCCGCGATGTCAAGGAACTCACGCCTCACCTCGAACGGCGTGCGACGGTGCTGGTCGAACGTGCCCGCCGTGAGCTGACAAAGCGCGGTGACACCGAAGCGCGCGACATGGCCGGCATCCTCGAGGGGCAGCGCGAGCGCATCCTGGCCCGGCAACGCGAAATCGAAGAGGATTCTCGCCAGGGACGCCTCGGGTTCAACGCGGACGAGGAGCGGCAGCTCGCGGCCGACCGGCGCCACTGGGTCGATCGGCTGCAGTCGATTGCACGCGAGCTCGAGGCGGAACCCGACCGCGTCCGCAAGAGCTACGTCGTGAAGGCCACCCGCGTCGAAGCGGTCGGCATCGTCTACCTCTGGCCCCTGTCGAGCTGAGAACACCATGGCGAAGTTCGATCCAGAACGCGAAGCGCACAAGGCCTGGCTCGGTCTCGTCCAGCCCGTCGGCCTGGTGGTGTCGCCGCCGGCATTGACCAAGGCCCAGGTCTACCTCGACAAAAACGTCGTGCCCGTCCAGTTGGCGCTCCAGTCCGTGCTCGTGCGGGCCGCCTCCGTGTTCGCCGACGCTGACCCGGTGTTGCTCGACTTCCCGCGGTTCGCGACTGAGGTGCTCGGGTGGTCGCCAGCGGACCTGGCAGGCGGTCCGGATGGTCCTCCTCTTTCCGACGCCCTCGCCGTCGCGTTGCCCGATTACGGCGAGACGCTGCGGCCGACCTATGCGGCGATCGACGGGATGGCCAGCGGTAAAGTGTTGCTGCTGGTCCAGGTCGTGGACGGCGGCGTCAGCCTCGACAAGCCGCCACCCGACGGCGCCCGCACGGGGTGGCCCGCCAGCCCGCAAGCTCGCTTCGAACGGCTGCTCCGCGACACGGGCGTCTCGGCCGGGTTGCTGCTGAACGGCAACGAACTGAGGCTCGTGTACGCCCCGCGTGGCGAGTCCTCCGGGCACATGGGCTTCCCTATTGCCGAGATGTGTACGGTCAGCGGGCGCCCGCTCCTGGCAGCGCTGCACATGCTCCTCTCTGAGCACCGTGTGTTCGGCGCGCTTGACAAGCAACGCCTGCTCGACCTGCTCGTCGAGAGTCGCAAGTACCAGAGCGAAGTGTCGAACCGCCTCGCGGAGCAGGTTTTGGTCGCCCTGTGGGAGCTGCTGCGCGGGTTCCAGGCCGCCGACGAGGCTGCACACCAGCGCGTGCTGTACGACCTGCCGCGCACCGACCCGGAGCAAATCTACGGCGGCCTGCTGACCGTGATCATGCGGCTGGTGTTCCTGCTGTACGCGGAAGACCAGGGGCTGATGCCTGACGACCCGGTGTACGCCCGCAACTACGCGATCGGTGGTCTATTCGAGCGCCTGCGCGAGGACGCCGGCCGGCACCCCGACACGATGGACCAGCGCTTCGGGGCGTACGCCTGGCTGCTTACGACGTTTCGGATGGTGTTCGATGGCGGCGGGCACGGCGGTCTGCACCTTCCCACCCGGCACGGCCAGCTGTTCAACCCGGACGAGTACCCTTTCCTCGAAGGCCGGCCGCCCGGCATCCAGCGGGTGATGGGCGACACGTTCGAGGCGCCTCGCGTGTCGGACGGCATCATCTGGCGGGTGCTCGAGGGCCTGCTCGTGCTGGACGGAGAGCGTCTTTCGTACCGGGCGCTGGACGTGGAGCAGGTGGGCTCGGTGTACGAGTCGATGATGGGCTTCGACGTGCGCACCCTGTCCGGACGGGCGATTGCTGTGCGTCCGAAGAACGTCGTGTTCGACGTGGACACGCTTCTCGTGGTGGCCGGCGGCAAGCGCGTTGCCTGGCTGAAGGAGCACGCCGAGTGCGATCTGGCCGGCCGCAGCGCGCAGGCGCTCCAGGAAGCGAGCACGGTCGAAGATGTCGTAGCTGCGTTGGGACGGAGGGTCGCGCTGCAGACGCCGCGGGCGCTGGCACCGGGCGCGTTGTTCTTGCAGCCCGGGGCGGAGCGCCGTCGCTCTGGGTCGCACTACACGCCGCGCGAGCTGACCGAGCCGATCGTACGAACCACCATGCGTCCGGTACTAGAGGCGCTCGGCCCTCGGCCAACACCCGATCAGATTCTTGACCTGAAGGTGTGCGACCCGGCGATGGGATCTGGGGCGTTCCTCGTCGAGACGTGCCGGCAACTCGCGGAAGCACTGGTGGCGGCGTGGGAGATGCACGGATCGACACCCAAGCTGCCGCCCGACGAGGACTCGCTGTTGCACGCTCGGCGACTCGTGGCCCAGCGCTGCCTGTACGGGGTGGACAAGAACCGCTTCGCGGTGAACCTGGCGAAGCTGTCGTTGTGGCTCGTGACGCTGGCGAAGGACCACGCTTTCACGTTTCTGGACCATGCGCTAAAGCACGGCGACTCGCTCGTGGGGCTGACTAAGGCACAGATCGGCGCGTTCCATTGGAGTCCGCCCGAGAGCGACTTCGGTCCGCTGTTCAAGGGGATCACTTCCGACATCCAGGCTGTGAGCGGCTGGCGTCAGCAGATCCAGGCGCTCGGCGAGGGGGATTACGACCAGCGGAGAATGGCGTGGAAGGAGGCAGAGGAGGTCGTGCGGGACGTGCGCCTCATCGGAGATCTGTGCATCGCCGCCTACTTCGGGGGGAAGAAAGACAAGGATCGGGAGTCGCTCAGACGAGAGTATCGCGCGAAGATCGACACGTGGAAGGCGGGCGGCGACAGTTCAGAGATCATCGGAATCGTGGAGGATCTACGAGGCGGTGCGAGGCATGTGCTGCCGCTGCATTGGGAGATCGAGTTTCCGGAGGTGTTCGGTCGGACGAATGCAGGCTTCGACGCGATGGTAGGGAATCCTCCGTTCGTAGGGGGTAGTCGAATTTCGACCTTACTCGGCGACGCCTACCTTGCCTACACTCATCAGGTGCATCCATCTACGCATGGCAAAGCCGACTTAGTCGCCCAGTTCTTTCTTCGCGCATTCTCCTGCCTTCGCCGGCTCGGGGCACTGGGCATGGTTGCAACAAACACGATCGCACAGGGCGACACGCGCGCCACGGGGCTCCGAAACATTTGTAATACCGGTGGGACGATTTACGCAGCCCGAAGAAGGATGCCCTGGCCTGGCGCCGCTGCCGTCACCGTCAGCGTCATTCACCTTGTCAAGGGGCCGTTCGAGGGCGCGCGCATTCTCGACGACCGAATCGTTCCGCAGATTACCGCTTTTCTTTCATACGCAGGCACAAATGATGATCCTCCAACCTTGAGCCAGAACGCTGGCCGGAGTTTCAAGGGGAGCTATCCCTTCGGCATGGGTTTTACGTTCGACGATTCCAACCCAGATGCAACATCTACGGCAGAGTTGGTGCGCTTACTCGAAGCGAATCCCACCCATGCATCCCTAGTCAAACCTTTCTTGACAGGTGAGGACTTCAACGACAGTCCGCTGCATATGGCCCGCCGTCAGATCATCGATTTCGGCGACATGTCCGAAGAAGAAGCCAGAACTTGGCCCGCTCTTTTCGCGATCGTGGAGGCGAAGGTGAAACCGCTCCGCCTGGTTGATAAGCGAGAAACCAACCGGAAATACTGGTGGCAGTATTCTGAAAAGCAAACGGCGCTCTATTCAGCACTCGCACACCTGTCACGGGTGCTGGTTTGCGCCCAGATCAGCAAGCACCTCGGTATATCATTCGTGCCCACCGCCCAGATAATAAGTCACAACTTGATTGTTTTCACGTTTGACACCTACGCTGCCTTCGCCATTCTACAAGCGAGAACCCATGGAATATGGGCGCGGAACTTCGGTTCCTCGCTTGAGGACCGGCCGATTTACGCGCCGTCAGACTGTTTTCGCACATACCCGTTCCCTCCGAGCTGGGAGACCTCGGATGCTCTGGAGGCTGTAGGCAAGAAGTACTATGATTTCCGCGCAACCCTTATGGTCCGAAACAACGAGGGTCTAACCAGAACCTACAACCGCTTCCATGATCCCGATGAGAGCGACGCAGAGATTGCCAAGCTTCGCACGCTGCACGCCGCCATGGACCGTGCAGTGCTCGACGCTTATGGCTGGACCGACATTGCAACTGATTGCGAATTCTTACTCGAATACGAGATTGACGAGGAAACGTGGGGCACCAAGAAGAAGCCCTACCGCTACCGCTGGCCAGACGCCGTCCGTGACGAGGTGCTCGCCCGCCTACTAGACCTGAACCAGAAGCGCTACCAGGACGAAGTGGCAGCAGGCCTCCACGGCAAGCTCGACATGCCGGCTCTCGGCTCCGCTAAGAAGACCAATGCTCCCGGCAAGTCCAAGACATCCAAGCCGAAATCAACCACGCGACCGCAGACTGGAACGCTGGCGCTGTTCCACCCCGATGAGGAGGACAAGTCGTGACCACCGCCAAGGATGTGCGCGCCCAGCTCGTCGACGCTCTCCAGCTCGACCTCATCGGTCCGCGCACCGGCCACTCGCCGCACGCCCACTACGCCGATGAGGTGCTGCCCATCGCCCCGTCGAAGTGGTACCTCACAGGATTCCTCGTTCCGCACGAGGCGCCCGCACAGCAACGCGGCGACGACGACAGCGACGACACGCTGGACCAGGTCGGCCGCAAGGTGGAAGCCGACGACGACAATGCCCCCGAGCCGGCGTCCGCGCGCAAGGCCTTCTTCCCGTCCTCGATGGGCCTGTCGGTGCTGGTGTCTGCCGATACCGCGCAGCTCCAGGTGAAACTGGCATGGGCCGACTACCTGTCCGCAGCGCAGCCTGGCGAACTGGACGACGACCGAGACGCGGCGGACGCCGAGAACCCGCCCTTGGAGCGTGCCGGACGAGGGCAATGGCGCCGCATGCCGCGCGAGGCCGAGCGGTTCGTCACGCTCGCCGATGGCACCCACCCGTCCGTCGGCCTGCCAGGCTTCCCAGACCTGTCGATCGTCGTCTCGGTCAGGTCCGTGGGCGACCACGGCCTCGTGCCGAAGGGAACGCGGTCGGTCTCCGTGTTCCTCGTGAATCGCCGCCCACCGGCCGCTGACGTAAAGCGGGATGCCGCCTACGTCTTCCAACCCGAACTGTCACTCCACACGCTTCAGCCGTTCGTCGCCCGCCCCGACTTGCACGGCCAGAACAGCGACGACTGGGACGAGAAGGTCGCCGACCTCCAGTACCGCGACGTCGTCGAGTATGCGGTCGGCCACAACATCGCGGCGACGGCCGTGAGGGACGCGTCCGGGCGGTGTCGAGAGGTCCGCACCGCGTGGATGCCCACCGCCGACGTCGAGAAGGTGGTCCCACGCGATCTGCCCGACGTCGAGCTCGGCATGGAGGCGCTGGCCGCGGCCGAGTCAGCACAAGTCGTCCGCGAGAGGGTCGGTCCGATGCTGACCGAATATGCCGATTGGCTGACGAATCAGGCGAAGCATCCGCCCACCGAGCACCAGCGGAAGGGGGTCGCCGACGGGCTGCTGACGAACGCCCGGCGGGTCCACGGGCGTATCCAGGCCGGGCTCGATGCGCTCGACGACCCGCACGTGTTCGAGGCGTTCCGGATCGCCAACCGCGCCATCGCCACCGCCATCCGCCAGCGGCTGTCCCACGACAAGCCCGATGCGCCGCCCGAGTCGCACAAGCCACCGGTCTGGCGTCCGTTTCAGCTCGCGTTCCTGCTGATGAACCTCGTCGGCACCGCCCAGCCGACCCACGCGGACCGGAAGGTCGTCGACTTGCTGTTCTTCCCCACCGGTGGCGGCAAGACCGAGGCGTACCTGGGCCTCGCGGCGTTCGCGATGGTGCTGCGGCGCCTCCGCGACCCGACCGTGCAGTCCGCCGGCGTGTCAGTGCTGATGCGCTACACCCTGCGCCTGCTCACCCTGGATCAGCTCGGGCGCGCCGCGACGATGGTTTGCGCGCTCGAGCTCGAGCGGCAACAGGACGTAACCAAGCTGGGTCCATGGCCTTTCGAGATCGGCCTCTGGGTCGGACAGACGGCGACGCCGAACCACATGGGGCGCAAGGGCGACAACAACACCTACTCGGCCCGAGCGCGGACCATCGCGTTCCAGAACGACTCCGGGCGCAAGCCATCCCCAGTGCCGCTCGAGAACTGTCCGTGGTGCGGGTGGAAGTTCACCAAGGACAGCTTCAGGCTGCTCCCCGACGCCAACGAGCCGACCGACCTGCGGGTCATGTGCGTGCACCGTGAATGTGAGTTCCATGGGCGTCGGCAACCGCGCGGGATCCCCATCCTCGCCGTCGACGAGCCGATCTACCGTCGACTGCCCGCGTTCATCATCGCCACGGTCGACAAGTTCGCGAACCTCCCCTGGGTCGGAGATACCGCGGGGCTTTTCGGGCGGGTCGAGCGGCAGGACGCAGAGGGCTTCTACGGACCGATGAGGACCGGGCATGGCGCCCCTTTGAAGGGCCCTCTTCCGCCGCCTGATCTGGTCATCCAAGACGAACTGCACCTGATTTCGGGGCCTCTCGGCACGATGGTCGGCTTGTACGAGAGTGCCATCGACGCGCTCGCGAGCTCGGTCGTGGGCGGCGACACCCCGCGCCCCAAGATCGTCGCCTCCACAGCCACGGTCCGCCGCGCTGAGCGCCAGATCCGCGCCCTGTTCGGCCGCACCGCCGTGGAGGTATTTCCCCCGCCCGGCCCTGACCGTCGCGACTCGTTCTTCGCGATCACCGTGGACTCTGACGCGCGAAGCCCGCGCACCTACCTCGGCATTGCCGCCCAGGGCCGAAACCTGAAAGTCGTGCTCCTGCGCACCTACCTCGCCCTCATGGCGGCGGCGCAGAAGGCCTGGAAGGAGAACGGCGGCGACAGCAACCCCGAGAACCCGGCAGATCCGTACATGACGCTGCTCGGCTACTTCAACTCCCTTCGCGAGCTTGGCGGCAGCCGGCGCATCGTGGAGGACGAGGTCGCAACCCGCCTCGTTGACTACGGCTTTCGCCGCTTGCGCGTGGGGGAGAAGACCAGCTTGTTCGTCGATAGGCCCCGTCTGACCGAGCCGTGCGAGCTGACGAGCCGGGTGAGCACGAACGAGGTCGCGGACACGAAGCGCCGTCTCGCGTTGACGCACCTCGACAAGGAACACGTCGATGTGGCCCTCGCGACGAACATGATCTCGGTCGGTCTGGACATCCAACGCCTGGGACTGATGGTCGTGTTGGGCCAACCGAAGACCGCGTCGGAATACATCCAGGCCACGAGCCGAGTCGGCCGCGACGACGAGCGCCCCGGCCTGGTGGTCACGCTGCTGAACGTGTACCGCCCCCGCGACCGCAGCCACTACGAGCGGTTCGGCGCGTGGCACGAGAGCTTCTACCGTTCCGTGGAGGCCACGAGCGTTACGCCGTTCTCGCCACGGGCGATCGACCGAGGCATCGCAGCGGTCGCGGTCGCGCTCGCCCGGCTCGGCCACACCAAGATGACCGCGCCCCGCGGCGCCATGGCGGTGAACTCACACCGGGTTGACTTGGAATACGTCGCGGAAGTGCTCGCCCGCCGCGCTGAAGGCCACGACAAGCAGTTGGGGAAGGACGAAAGCGAAGCCCTGCGTAAGAAGGTAAAGGACCGTGTGAACGGGTTGCTTGACGCCTGGCAGTCGATCGCGACGAAAAAGGGCGACCTTCAGTACCAGCGCGAGATAGGCGTCGCGCCCCCCCTGCTGTTCGATCCCCTGGACCCCGAGCTAGCGAAACAGTCCAGGGAGGCCCAACAGTTTAAGGCAAACCGGAGCCTGCGCGACGTCGAGCCTTCGGTGAACCTCTGGCTGCGCAACCCGGACGGCGCGATGGTCATCGAGGAGGCCGAATGAAGCCGAAGATCCCGCCCACGGGTGAAGTCCGAAGAAGCCAGGTGCTGACGACCTTTGGGCCTGGCTCCATGGTCGATCTGCCGAACCACTCCGTCCTGGTCGCAGGCCTCGAGTTCTGGAAGGGCGACAAGGAGCGCATCTACGAGGACCGGCTCGAAGCTTGGCTCCGGCAGAGGCTCAATGTCCCAGAACTAAAGCTGTACGCGCCGCCCGTGGATTCTGGAGAACCGACGGCCCCGCATACCGGCATTGACGTGTTCAAGTTTCCGACGTGGTTCCTGGGCCAGGTCGACGAAAAGTGGCTAGCGCCAGATGGGCGGATCTACCGCACTCGGCCCCTGATTTCGTGGGACCGCTTGGTGAGAGGCGGCTACCTCAATCGGGATCGCAAGGTCAAGCCAGTGGTGCCAGTTCGTTTCGTCCAGGCTTGCGTTCGAGGCCACATCAGCGACATCGACTGGTATGGCTTCGTACGTCGGGACTACACGTCGGCGCAGACCGGAGATCTTTGGTTCGACGAGGGCGGCGCGGGCAACGACTTCGCCGAGATCTATGTCCGCGACGAGAAGAACGGCAACGCGCGCAGACCGCTGTCCGAGGCTACGATTCGCGACGGCTCAGTGCTCGGGCGATGCAGCGGTCGAAGCCCGTGGCTCGGCCCGCGGGTGCGGGAGCCTTGCGACAAGCCGAACCGCCTGCTCACCCGCTCCGCATCGAACGCGTACTTCTCCCAGACCGTCGCCGTAATCGCCCTGCCCGACAGCGACGCTGCCGTCCGCGACGCCGTCGACCGAGTCTGGGAGGACTACCTCCAATACGCCGAGTCTGAAGCCGAAGTCCACAAGGAGAGGCGCAAGGAGAAGGTCGCCGCTGCCCTCGAAGGCTTCACCGACACCGTGGTGTGGGCCGAAGTCCAGCGACGCCGGGGCGGGGCCGGTCCGATCGAAAAGGGCATCAAACAGGCCGAGATCGAGACCTTGCTGACGCAGAAGGAGACCCTCGGCGAGGACAAGCCGGAGGGCGACTTCTACGCCCGCACGCAGCCGATCGGGTTCGTGCCCCGCGGCGCTGAGGGCGCGATTGACCGACTTGTGCTCGTTCACCGAATGCGAGAGGTCACGGCACAGATCGGCTTCACGCGATTCGACCTGACCCTCCCCGACATCAACGGCGAACTAGACCTCGACGTGGAACTGGCGCCGCTGTCGCGCGACCTCACGTGGCTGCCGGCCAACGAGAACCGCGGCGAGGGCGTGTTCCTGTCTTTCTCGAACCAGGCAATCCAGGCCTGGCTCGAACGTCCCGAAGTGAAAGCGCGGGCAACGCAGCTCATCGCGGGATTCGAGGTATGGCGTCACCGGAAGAAGATCGAGGCCGCGACCTTTCCGGGGCTGCCGTACATCATGCTCCAGTCGCTGGCCCACCTGCTGATCACGGCGCTCTCGCTTGACTGCGGGTACTCCGCGAGCGCCATCCGGGAGCGGATCTACGCGGGCGTAAGCGGCCACGGCATCCTGCTGTACACCGGGACGCCTGGGTCGGAAGGCAGCCTCGGCGGACTGGTGGAGATGGGGAAGAACATCGGCCGGCATCTCGAGCGGGCGCTGGAGCTGGGGCGCTTGTGCTCGAATGACCCGGTGTGCGCACAGCACGACCCTGCGGATCCACACGAGGAGCGGTTCCTGCACGGTGCGGCCTGCCACGGTTGCTTGCTGATCGCGGAGACGAGCTGCGAGCGACGGAATGAGCTCCTCGACCGAGCGCTCGTGGTGCCGACCGTCGCGACGCCCGGCGCAGCCTTCTTCAGAGACGCCGGATGAGCCACCCGCTTCGGGCGCTCGGGCGGTCAGCACTGGCGGGGCTTGCGGAAGCGCTCGCTGCGGGTCGGATCGGCACGCCAATTGCGCGGGCCGCGTTGGGAACCCACGTTCCGGAGGAGCATCTCACCGCTGTTTCTGCGGCGCTTGCCGACATGGAGCGCGACGGCATGGCGCCGCGCCACATCGCTCGCGCGGTCCACCTCTTGGTCGAGGAGCGCGACGCCGGGCAGCGGATGTCGGATCGTGTGCAACTGGTGTGGTCGCCGCCGGACCTCGACGGGATCGACGCTCGCGACACGTCCGTCGTGGTCCAGGAGCTGTTTCGGCAGGCCCGGCACTCCGTGCTGATCTCCACCTTCGCGCTCGACGAGAAGAAGAAGGCCGAAGCGTTGTTCGGCGAGTTGGCCGCGCGCATGGACGCGGAGCCGAGGCTGGCCGTGCGGGTGTTTGCGAACATCCACCGCAAGCACCTGGACGAGACGCCCTCGGTCGCCCTGATTCGCGAGTTCGCGGTGCGTATGCGAGACCAGATCTGGCCGGGCAAGCGGCTGCCCGAGGTGTTTTACGACCCGCGGTCCCTCGAGACGGAGCGACACAAGCGGGCGGTTTTACATGCGAAGGCCGTCGTGGTCGACGGGCGCTGGACACTGCTCACGTCGGCGAACTTCACGGAGGCTGCGCAGGAGCGGAACATCGAGGCTGGCGTTGTCGTCGACGACAAGAGACTCGCTGAGCGGGTGGCGCGGCAGTTTGATCAGTTCGTGGAGGCGGGGATTCTGCGGAGGTTGAATGGGTGAGAGCCTGAGGGTTGTGGAACAAATGACGGCGACTTAAGGTGTCCGCCGCGAACCCTACGGCGACGAACTGGATGCGGGAAATCCGCGCATCCGGAGCGGTGCCTCGGTGGAACATGCGCGGAAGTCCGGCCACCCGCCGGCCCCCCGACACGGTCTTGACTCCTTCCTCGAACACGACGACATTGCTTGACATGAAGAACAGACTTGAGTGGCAAGAAACCAGCAGCAAATCCACTGGGGTAGCCGGCATAAATTTCGTTCGGAAAATGATTACCGAGGACTGGGGAAGTCGTTGGCAAGAGATTAGTCCAGAGAATGATGACGGAGTAGATGGGCTAGCAATGATTCGGAAAACTCGAACCGAGAACGGTGTGCGGCTAACAGCAGACACGGGTGTAATCGCATTCGTGCAAGTCAAATGTGGCCCGGGATACTTATCGAGGATAACGGATACCCATGTCGAGATTAACCTTGGCAAGGAGTATATTGACAAGCACAGATCTCGATGGGCAAGGCACCCAGGACCTGTCGTAATTGTCTATGTGTTGGAAAATAAAGCTTGGTGGGGTAATGTTCGCGATGCGGACGTGCTCTCCCCGACAAATCGCGCTGTCTTGCGAATTCCGAAAGGGAATATGTTTGGCCCGCACTCCAAAGGCAACATCCGGGACCTTGACAAGCGGGCACGTGATAACCTGCTGCCTGTCGTCACAATCACTGAGCAGGAACAGCGCTTGGTCATGAACGGAATCGACGGTCCCAACAAGCAAAGCGCGCGAAGGTTTTTCCAGAATTGCCTTGTCTCACACGCAAAGTTGGGGGCAATATCCTTTTCCCGTACCGGGTGGAGGCATACGACCCGAAAAGGACGGTCTCCACTGAGAATCCAACAATCCTTCTTGCTAATGCCTGCAGCTACAAAGATTATCGCGCAAGTAGAGAATTACTCTCATCTCCGAACACTTGCGCAAAGCGAAGCGTTGTTTGTCGATCTCGTTGGCATTCGGGCCCGGGCCGAATTTCCGCATCGAGACACCTGTGTGGTGCAAGTCGTGCTCCTTCGGAAGCGCGACCTTTCAGTCACCCCGGTCCGGACAACGGTCTGGTTCTACACGGTCTATGAACCAAGGAGGCTTGCTGCGGGCGGACGGGCACAAACCTGACGTCTTGCGCTTCTCCCTTTGATGGCGCGCCAGTAGCCGTGGAGTGCGTGCGAAGTGCTGTACTAACTGATACCGCGAGCGAGGCCCAATGGGCCCCTTCACGAAACCCGTCGTCTGAGCTCCTCGTGGATCACGGAACTTCTTCTTAGAAAGAAACCAATGATCCGCAAATCGAACAGCTTAGTCAAGATATCGTCCCGCCGCCCGCAGCCACTGGCAAGTATCACGTTTCAATTCTCTCTACAACCATCTCAACGCCTCTTTCATGGGACCCCACCGCACCGCCACGAACCAGGGACCACCTCGCTCGAGCCTAGCGAGCGCGATCCGCGGCGCCACGAATTAAGAGCGAGACCCCGCGCGGTGGCGGAGCGACGACGAGTACGGGGGCGAGTCGCCAGCCCAACGTGGACGCTGCCCCTCGCTCACCATGGTGGGTCCATCAATCACACCACTCAGTCTTCGCCCATGCGAGGATCTCGTTCTCGCGCCTTTCGACCGCCGCCCGGTTCCACGTCGGGATGCGCGCGGCGACATCGACCGCGATAGCCAGCCCAGTCTTCGTGTACTCGGATTTCTTTTGATCGGGATCTTTCGCCCCAAGCTTGGAGTTCAGGCCAGGGGGCAGCAAAGTCAGGTTGCCAAGTCGATGGACAAAGATTCCTCTCTTTGTTTGAAAACCGGAGCCTGCGCTCTGCGGACACACGTGCTCGATTGATTCAGCCGCCGTGGTCTCCCAGATTCGGGCCCACTGCTCGTTCGCGAACGTTTGGCCGTGCTGCTTCGCAAGGTGTTCCTCATAGCGAAACAGCAGGTAGCGCAGCTGAGGTTGCCAACCTTCATAGCAGTTTGCATCCCGACGTGCGGCGATGGCCTCACCGATCGGGAAATAGGATCCGATCGCAATGATACCCGCAAGGACATCCTTCGCAGGCGGCAAGCTGTGACCGCACAACCAAGCGTGGCGTACGTAGTCGCCGACCCCGGTTCGGGCGTCCTTGTTATGCATGCCATAAATCCGGAAGGAGACCTTCTCCCAGGCGGCCCGGAGGGCCGTGCGCTCGTCCTGGCTCAGATCCTCGCGCAACAGAATCGCTACCGCGAGCAAGCGCGCTTGGCTGATGTCAGTCACGCCATGCAGGCGGCGGTCCGCGCGAAGCTCGGCTACGGCCTTTGTGACGGACAGGATCCAGCGGGATACCGCGACGACCCCCTTTGCCGTGTTCCCCGCAGCCGTTCGCAGCACACGAACCGAGTCCACCTCACTCAGAGTGCGGCTGGGCTGGTCGGGAACGCGAAGCGTCGCCGCGAACTTCAGCGCTTCGGCACTCACTCCGGCATGAAGACCGACCGCCGCGTAGATTTCACGCCATATCCCATGAAGTTCCTCGATGTTCTCGGCCGCGTTACCCGTACTCGCCTCGAAAGCTGTGCCCATCAGCGCGCTTTTGAGGCAATCAAACTGAGATACAGCGAGCCCACGGCTGTTGAGAACCTCGAACACCGTGTAGACGAGAGCTTCGTCAGCGATCTCGTGAAGGATAAATTGTAGCCGGTTCTTCAAAAGTGCCAATAGCTCGGCGAGTTTCCTGCCATCGTTGAGCCATTTGGCCACAAACGACTCACAGTCCGCCATGGCGCCGAGAAGCCGATGGTCCGCTGCCGTCGTTGCGGTTTCAGGAGCCGGATGCGTGCCCATGCGGAGGTATGTCAAGCAATGTGCACTGCTGTCATGATTCGTCTGGAGCAGGACTGGGGCGAGCGCATCAGCCTTCACGAGCAGGGCGCCAATCTCTCGCCCGATAGGCGCGTCGATCTCGGAGTTCGTTGACACTTGCTGGATTGCCTTAAGCAGGACAACGAGCGTCGTAAGGCGCTGCTGGCCATCGACAACATCCACAACGTGGAATTCGTCTGTGCCGATGAGGCGATTCTCCCGCCGCAACCCTACGATCGTGGCCATGAAGTGTGACGAACCAGCTTTGACGAAAACCTTCTCGATGTCATTGAATAGCGCCAGTCGCTGAGTTCTAGTCCAGCTATACGCGCGCTGGTATTGCGGAATACGAAAGAGCCTGCCGTTCAGCAGCTTGTTCAAAGTTAGGAGTTGCGGCTGAATGTCCATACTGTCTCCAAGCGCATTCAAGGAAGGACAAGCCAAGTCCGACGCGTCCCGGACGCGTCGGGTTGCGAAGCGTCACCGTACGCCCACAGTCGCTTCGTAGCAACCCTTAGTTCGCCCGGTTATGGGGGATCGCACAATCCGCAACCCGCGTGAAGCTAGAAAGATGGGCACCCCGGTTCCTTCTTTTTCGGGCTCCGACTCGATGACCAGCACGGCGCCGTGCGCCTGCACACGCAAGTGGCCTCGGTTCGCAGACACGCCTGGCGATCGCGGTGCGAGTCGCACAGTTTTACCGAGTTGCAATACTTGGCGGCGGTCTGCCTGATCGCCGGTTTACAGAACGCCGAGGACTTGGTGTATTGGAATTCGCACGGGACACCATGCGTTCTGTCGATTGAAACAATTGAGAAATAACGAAAATAGTCGGCTCAACCGCACAGACGTGAGCGCCTTGACCAGGGTGCGCAACAGCCGAAGTAGCGGCATGGTATTCCGGCGAGCCGACGGCCGGACGGCACTAGGCCTGATTTGCTAGTGCCCAGTCGTATCGCATCAAGCCATCTGACGTCCGTAATACCTCCGATGCCGACGGCCATGGCATGGTCGCGAGCGGCAGCAGCGCGCACTCCCAAGAGCTGTCCAAACGTTTGGACAGTTTGTGCAAGACGCGTCGGCCTGATTGCTCTGCGAATCACGCGCGACGCTCGTCGGAGCCATGCGGCTTTCGGGAACGGCCGTCTCGAGATAAAAGCCTTCTGGCGGTCTAGAACGGCACCTAAACGGCGACCCTCGATCCGCTACAGCCTGTCGATCTTATGGACAGCCCTGATTCGAAGTCCCAGAGCCATCGAAAAGTAGACGGGAACTCCAGCGCGAGCATTTTGGTGCTTGCGAAAGAACCCCAGGCGGCACCCGCCGCCTGCCCAACACTGGAGCCCCGTCATCGTGAAGTTCGCCGAGAAGCTGGACCGTGTCCAGCGTTACGCACGTCCGCGCCTGAACCGCCTCCTTCGCAACCTACTTCGCTGGCACGCCGACCCACGCAAGCGCCGAGGTTGTCGGCACAAATTCGCTCAGATGTTGCATGCCTTGGTGGCCGGCCTGCTCGCCAACTGCCGGTCGCTGCGTGATGTGGAGGACCTGTCCGAGCGGCTGGGCCTGGGCCGGCACGGCGACAAGATTTCCGATACGGCGCTCGGCAAGCTGGCCGAAGTCCTCAATCCGCTTCAACTGCTGCCTGCGCTCGTCGACCAGGTTCACGACATGCGCCGGCGCGGCGAACTGGCTGCCGATGGTCTGCCGCTGCACGTCGCCACCGTCGATGGCAAGAACCTGGCGACGTTGCAGCACGACGCTGGCAAAGCCGGGCACTTTCGAACTTCGGACGAGGACAAGAAGTGCTGGTGGCTGATGCCGGCGCTGCGCTCGGTGCTGACTTCGGCGGCGGGACGGCCGGCGCTCGGCCAGTGGATGCAGCCGCCGGGGCACGGAGAAATCACTGAATTCGTACCCTTCTTCCACTGGCTTGTCGAGAACTGTTGACGGCGTCGCCGATCCGCGCACCGATGGCGATTTCCGCTTGGCCCGCCG
>CAYHHL010000062.1:0-28121 GCA_964356325.1 uncultured Enterobacteriaceae bacterium
CCGAGCCCGAACCCGTTCCCGAACCCGAACCCGAACCCGAACCCGGAGCCGTGGCCGGGGCCGGGACCGAAGCCGGGGCCGGAAGCCGGGGCCGGAACCGGAGCCGGGGCCGGGACCGAAGCCGGGGCCGGGGCCGGATCGACTTACGCAAGTGACCGTCCTAAGGTACCGCCCGGCCCCACGGCCCCCGGAGCGCCGCCATGTCCCGTCCCCATCGCCTCTTTCTCGCCTGGGGCCTGGTCGCCGCGCTGCTGGCCGGAGCCTGCGCGACCGAGCCCACGGCCAAGCCCGACGCCGCCGCGACCGTGACCGTGCCGCCCGCGCCCGAAGGCGGCACGCGGGTTCGCTTCGATCTGGCCGCCGATCTCGGCACGTTTGCCGGATTCTGGGACCAGCCGTGGCCATCGGACCTGCGCCGGACTGCCAGCGGCGCCCCTGACGTGCGCGGGCTGCTGCCAAACGACGCCCCGGCGATCCTGACCGGCCTGCGCGACGCCGTGCTGCAGGGCGAAGGCGCGTCGCTGTTGCCCGCGGCCTGGTTCCGCTTCTCCGCGGCGCTCGCTGTGCGCGACGAGGCGGCGCCGCTGCCGACGACGGCCACCGCGGCCGTGCTGCTGATCGACGTCGACCCGGACTCGCCCGAGCGCGGTCACCTGGTGCCCATCGTGGCGCGCACGCTGCCGATCGACCGGTACACGCCCGAGCACGTGCTGGGCGTAATCGCCAAGCCGGGCTACGTCCTGGCGCCGAACCGGACCTACGCAGTCGTGATCCGCCGCAGCCTGGGCGATGTCCAGGGCCAGCCGTTGGGCGTGCCCGAGGAGCTGTGGACGCTGACCCACGGCGGCGTGCCGGCCGGAGCCCAAGGCAAGGCGGCGGCCCTGGTATTCGCCCCGCTGCTGCCGGTGCTCGCCGAGCTAGGCGTGGCGCCGGCCGAGATAGCCGCTGCCACCGTGTTCACAACTGGCGATCCGGTGTTGGCGCTGTACGAGCTCAGCGAAGCCTTGCGCAAGCCGCATGCCGCCGACATCCAGGCCCTGCACCTGGACGGCGTGGACGGCGCGCAGCACCCGCGCTTTTGCGAATTGCACGGCACGCTGCAGGTGCCCCAGTTCCAGCAGGGCGAGCCACCGTTCAACCAGCACGGCCTGTTCGTGCCGGGCCCTGACGGCCTGCCCGTGGTGCAAAGGCAGGAGGTCATTCCGGTAGTCGTCACGCTGCCCAAGCAGCCGATGCCGGCTGGCGGCTACCCGCTGGTCCTGTACTTTCACGGTTCGGGCGGCGTGTCGACCCAGGTGGTCGATCGCAGCGCCGAGGACGCCCAAGGCCACACCAAGCCCGGCGAGGGCCCCGCGCACGTGCTGGCTGCCCATGGCATGGCCACCGCCGGCAGCGCGCACCCGCTCAACCCCGAGCGACTGCCGGGCGCCAGTTCGTATGCGTACTTGAACTTCGTCAATCCCAAGGTGTTCCGCGACACTTTCCGCCAAGGCGTCATCGAGCAGCGCCTCTATCTGGACGCACTCCTGCGCTTGCGCATCCCGCCCGCCGCGCTCGCCGGCTGCCAGGGCCCGACGCTGTCGGCCAGCCAGGACGCCTTCCGCTTTGCCGACAGCCGCGTGATGGCGATGGGCCAGTCCATGGGCGGCATGTACGCCAATCTGGTCAGCGCCGTCGATCCGCGCATCGGGGCGGTAGTGCCCACCGGCGCGGGCGGCTACTGGAGCTGGTTCGTGCTCGAAACGTCGCTGGTGCCGGCCGGTGCACTGCTGGCCGGGCTCATCGACACCGAGGAAGCGGTGCTTTCCCGCATGCACCCAGGGCTGCACCTGCTGCAGACGGCCTGGGAGCCGGCCGAGCCGTTGATCTACGTGCCGCGCCTCGGCCGCGATCCCCTGCCGGGCCAGCCGGTGCGCCATGTGTACGAGCCGGTGGGTCAGGGCGACGAGTACTTCCCGGAGAAGCTTTTCGACGCCATCGCCATGGCTTACGGTCACCACCAGGCAGGCGAGCAGGTCTGGCCGGGGATGCAGCCGGCCCTCCAGGCGGCGGGCCAGGGCGGCGTGCTGCAGTACCCTGTGCAGGCCAACCGCAAGTCCCGGGACGGTCGGGTCTCGACGGGCGTGGTCGTGCAGTACCCGAACGATGGCATCCTGGACGGCCACCACATCTTCGCCCAGCTCGACGCGGTCAAGCACCAGTATGGTTGTTTCTTCGCGACGTTTTGGCAGACCGGCACGGCCGTGGTGCCCGCGCCCGCGCCGCTGGGATCGGCTTGCGCGGGGATGTAGCTCGGCGGCCGCTGGATCGGGAAGCGGAGCGGAGGGCGATTGCGCATCATCATGAGGCGCGGGCGACCGATCCGCGCTGCCGCGTTACGGTGATGGCGCGCGAGGTTCGCGTGGATTCGCGGGTTGCCTACCGCACCACGTCAGTACCCTCGTAGATCGCATCCACCTCCAGCCGAACGTCCAACGCCTCGACATGTGCCGATTCACCTGCGTCGTAAGCCGAGAACCGCCAGAACGGGCTGGACTGCCGCTCGTACACCTCGATCCGCCGCCGCAGCGTGTCAACCAGCACGTACGCCTGCAACGAGTCCAACTGTCGGTACAGCGCGAACTTGTCGCCCTGGTCGTAGGCGCGCGTCGAGTCGGACAGCACCTCGACCACCAGGCTGGCGTGGCGCTTCACGAGCCTGTCGGCTTGGTCGCGGTCGTCGCAGGTGACCAGCACGTCCGGGTAGAAGTACGCGTCTGCGCGCTCGATCCGCAGCTTGAGGTCCAGGAAATGGACGCGGCAGCCTCGGGAAGCTACCTGGGCGCGCAAGAGGTTGCACACGTTGAGCACGAGGTCGTTGTGCGTGTCGGTGGTGCCCGACATCGCGAACAGTTCGCCGCGGACGAACTCGTGCTTGTCCGAGCTGGTCGCCTCGAACGCCAGGTAGGCTTCGGCGGTCATCGGGCTGCGGGCGGGCATCGTCATCGTGGACCTCGCTGAGCAAGAATGCCGCACGCTCCCCGGCCGGGCAAGCCTTGCTCCTGCCGGACTTCGAGCTGGACGTGCGGCGCAACCGCTCGCCCCGCCAGAAGGACTGCCCCTGGCGGCGGCCTCAGCCGTTCTCGCCAACCGAACGCAAGCGCCGGCGCGACAGCCAAACCGCCGCCCCCGCCACCACCAGCACGCCCAGAGCGACGCCATACGCCGGTGGGATCGCCAGCAAGAAGTCGACCAGCGCTTGGCCGAAGAAGCTGACCAGGAACAAGGGCAAGGCATAGCCCGCCAGCGAGGCCCAGAAATGCGTAGAGAAGCGCACTTGAGACACGCCGAAGAACGCGTGCAAGAACTGGGGCATCCACAGCACCAGCCGCAGCCAGAACACCGTGGCGAAGGCGCGTTCAGCCAGCGCCGCGTCGTACTTGCGGAACCGCTGCGGAATGCGCGCCGCCAGCCAATCGCGGGCGATGAAGCGCGCGAACGAGAAGCCGACCACGCTGGCCGCCATCGTGCCGACCATCGAGAGCGCAAACGCGATGGGCCACGGCCAGATGAGCGGCGCCGCCCAGACGAACACGGTGCCGGGCACGCCGAACGGCTGTAGCGCCGCGTACGCCAAGACGAAGACCAGGTAGCCGCGCGGCCCGAGCCCGAGCAGCGTCTGTCGCAGCCGTGCTGGATCGGCGAACCGCTGCAGCAGGCCGAACTGCTGGGCCAGGACCAGGAGCACGACCACCAAAGCGATCGCCGCCAGGCGGATGCCTAGTCTTTGTCGCGGGTTCAACGAGGACACTTCACGCACCGTGCCGCCTGCGCAACGGGAACGTCGCCGAGAACTCCGGGCGCGCCGAGCCGGTTTCGTCCAGCAGCCAAGGCATCGCCAACTGCTGCGGCACCGTCACCGGCCCCGGGCGCACGTAGGTGCCGAATACCAGGTCCCATAAAGGCGTCGTCACCCCATGGTTGGAGCGCGGATTGCCGAAATGGTGGTGGAAATGGTGCCGGCGTGCCCAACGACCGTACGCATTGGCTGGCGCGTGCGTGTGCAGACGGCGGTGCAGCAGCTCGTACAACGCGTAACAACTCACGAAGCCGAGGATCAGCGCCAGGCCGTGCAGCGACCAGTGCCACACCGCCGGCCCGCCCAGGACCAGGACCAAGGCTGCGGCGGCGCTCAGCTTCTTCCATGCCGGCGCGAAGTAGCCATTGTCGGTGTGATGGCGGGTGTGCTCGCGGCCGAAACCGCTGCGGTGCACCAGACGGCGGTCGTGGCCCGCCCAACGGTGCAGTACGTACTCCGTCAGCGTCCAGGCGGCCATGCCAGTGAGAAACCACGCGAACACCATGAACTCCTCATCGGGCCGCCGCCGCCATGCAGGCAGCGCCCGGGCCCCTGCGCCCCAAGGTACCCGGAGCCGGCCACAGCGACAAGGCAATCTGCGCCGAGGTCGGCCTCAAGGCGCGCCGCAGACCAGCCACTCGGCCAGCTTGTCGCGCTCGGCCGGACTGGGGTCGTCGGGGCCAGGTGGCATGGCGCGGTTCTGGCCGGCGGCGTTGGCGAAGATGCGCTCGCGGCTGGCTCGCACCGACTCCAAGGTGTTCAGCGCCCGCGAGCTGTAGCCGTTGGGGCCGCCGTGGCAATACACGCAGTACCGGGTCATGAAACCGCGCCCGAAGTTGTCATAGGTCAGCTTGGTGCCGGCGGAAGGGCAGGCGTGGTCGCCGATGTCGTCGAACGTGACGCAGGCTGGCAGCATGGTCAGCAACAGTAGTAGCCACAGCCTGTTCATCACTGGCCCACTATCATGAAGTTCAAGCCCACTTCCACGCTCAGTGCGAGGTACCAGGCAGGCCCGAGGCTGCTGTCCGGAAACCACACCCCGGTCAGTCCCGCGCGCCCGTGCAGATCGCCCAACCGTGTGGTTTGCCAAGGCAGCTCGGCGCGCAGGTCCAGGCCGGTGCCGGCTCGGTGGCGAATCCCGGCACCGATGCCGGCCAGCGTGCCCCAAGGGTGATCGCGCACCGAGACCAGGCCCTCTTCGTGTTGGTGCAGCACGAACAGCCGAAGCCCAGGCCGAACCCCGTCGCGCGGCAGCGTCGCGGTGATGCCCAGGGTCAAGCCGGTGTTCACCCGTTGATCGACCGCCGAGAGCTGTTCCCAGACCAGTACTTCCGTGCCGATCCAGTCCAGCCAGCGCGCGCCCAGGGCCACTTGGAAGCCGCCACCCAGGTCGCCTGCCCACGCTGACTTGGCCGCGAGCGTGCCCAGATGCCCGGTCAGCTCCGCCGCGGAGGCCGGCGCGGCGAGCAGGAGCGACAGCCCGAACAGGGGCAACTTGCGTAGGCATTTCAGCACTGCAACGACCACCGTTTGCGCCTGGCGGGTGCCATCACCGTAGCTCGAGGCGCACCAGCCCGCGCGGCTGAAGCGTGCGTTGGACCAGTGGCAGCGACACGATGCTCCGCGGCGTGGACAAAAACGCCTAACGTGACGCGATGTTCGGAGCCTTGGTGCCATTTGTCAATGGCATCGTGAATCCGCACCCGGCCGAGGCTTGACCGCACAATGCCTCGACCGCACAGTAGAAGCCGCGCCATTGAAGCGCTTCAACGAGAGGCTACATGAACGACCTGGATTCCTTCGACAGCCGCGCAGAATCGACCGTCCAGCACCTGCGTATCCTGGGGCGCACCGCGTTCCTGCAGTACGTGTTGACGGTGTCGCCGATCCGCGTGTCGGAGGCTTTTCCCGCCAAGTGCGCCGGGGCGAGGGAACTTCCTGAAATCATGCGGCGCCGGCTGCCAGTTCTCGCGAGACTCGCGACTCCCGACCGGGCTTGCGAACACGCAACTCTTTGAACTTCGCAAGCTTGGGCAGAGGCGGCGCTCGCAGCGGAAAACACCGAAGACGCGCGGGAACTCGACGCCGTCAACACGCAGGCGCCGCGTCGAGCGGGTCCCATGGCTCGGGATCTTGGACCGGCGGCTCCAGCAGTTCCGGGCGGTCCGCGGATTGACGCGATACCGCGCCGCGGCGTTGGGTGCAGAGCGGTGATGGCCCGCAGCCTTTGTTCTACCTCAGACTTTGGCGTCGGTGGTGCGGCGCGCGGCTTCGGGCGTCTCGATGATCCGGCGCAGGCCGAGGATGAGCACGGGTCCGGCCAGCGTCATCGCCCCGATGATCGCCCACATCATCTGGCTGTTGCGCGGGCCGCTCTCCGGGCTGAACGTCGCCAGCATCGAACCGGAGAGCCAGCCGACGATGGGTTTGGCCACGAACATCGGGATTTGCGAGAGCCCCATGTACGACGCTTCGCGGCCGGGCGGCGCGATCCGGGCGGTGTATTCGTACAGGCGCGGCGACCACAGCGCTTCGCCGAGCGAGAGCAGGACGATGAAGACGACGCTGGCCGTCACCGTGGTCGATGCCGCCATGGCGAACACCGACAAGCAACTGATGAACGATCCCACGACGATGCAGGCGTAGGCCGACAGGTTGCGGGTCAGCGCCGTGACCACGGGCGTCAACAAGATGATCATCGCCGGGTTGATCGACCAGTACCAGGCGAAGTCGAAATCCTTGCCGAATTCGCGCATCGAGTACTTGGGCCACGTCAGGTGCGCGTGCTGGAAGATGAGCCGTACCAGCACCAAGAGGCTGACGAACAGCATGAAGCCCCAAAAGGTCCGCTCCAGCCTGACTTCGTTGAAAATGGCGAGTGGGCTGTTGGACTTGCGGACCTGGCCGGCTTCCATCGACGCTATCTGGCTGGGCTTGTCGGCGCGCATCGCCAGGACCAGGAACAGCGCGAGCAGCGTGGCGATGGCGCCGACCAGGAAAATCAGCTGGCTGGCGCTCCAGTGCATCGTGCCCATGCCGGGCAGATCGACCGCCAGCGGTTCGCGGAACAGGCGGCGAAACCAGCCGATGGTCAGCGGTGCTACCAGCGCGCCGATGTTCATGTCCACGTAGAACAAGGAGAAACCGAAGGCGACCGTGCTCGGCGTGGTGTAGCGCCGGATCGCCGCGGTCATGGTCGGCAGCATCGACGCCGCACCCCACGCCGAGACGAACAAGCCCGCCAGCGCCACCCCGGGTGAGGACGACACCGCCATCATCGTTCGGCCGACGAGGCACGACAACACGCTGATCAACAAGGCCCTGCGGATGCCGAGGGCGTCGGCGACGAAGCCGGAAATGAACATCAGGATCGACACCACCGTCAGCCAGGTGCCGGCGATGGTGCCGGCCGGCTTGTCGCCGTAGTGCAGGTCCTCTGTCAGGTAGACCGCAAGCAGGTTGTAAATGGCGAAATAGGCTAGGCTTTCCAAGAACTTGATGCCGTAGATGAGCCACAGCTCGCGCGGCGACTTGGCCAGGCCCGCCAGATCGGCTTGGATGCGGGTTGCGGTTGGGCTCACGGGGGCTCCTTTGCGGCTGGCCGCCACCGGCCGGGGTTGCAGGCGATGCGCACGATGCGCGTAGTTCCTCAGCCCGTGGGGCGCACTATCCGCCGCAGCCGCTAGCAAGGCAAGGGCTAGGAGTAGCTGGCCACCGCGATGCGGCGACGTGCCCTGCGCCGCGCGATAAGCTTGGTCACTTGCACGCAATCAGTCTCTCGTTGGACGATTCGATCGGCGTCAATTCCAGCAGATTCTTCTCGTCGAACAGACCAAGGTGAAGGCTGTTGACGGTGTCGCCGATCCGCGTGTCGGAGGCTTTTCCCGCCAAGTGCGCCGGGGCGAGGGAACTTCCTGAAATCATGCGGCGCCGGCTGCCAGTTCTCGCGAGACTCGCGACTCCCGACCGGGCTTGCGAACACGCAACTCTTTGAACTTCGCAAGCTTGGGCAGAGGCGGCGCTCGCAGCGGAAAACACCGACGACGCGCGGGAACTCGACGCCGTCAACAGCCCACCGCCGCCTCACTTACAAGCGCAAATCACCGTCACACCTTCACCGATTCCGGGAGTGCGGCGTGCCACTGACCTCGCGCTGCTGATGCCAGCCGCGGCCTACTCCAACACATCCCCCGAGAACACCTCGGCACTCGTCGCCAACCCAGTGGCATCGCGCGCCAAAGCCGGCCACGCGTCGGCCAGCGCCGCCGCCGTCCAACCACCGTGGCGATGCACGGTCCGCACCGGCCGCGGCAGTTCGAACAGCGTGACCTCGGCACCGCGCACCGCAAACACCTGGCCGTTCACGTCGCGGGCGGCCTCGGACACCAGCCACGCCGTCACTTCAGCGACGTGCTCGGGCTTGCAGCGCTGCAGGTTCTGCAGCCGGGCCTGTTGCACGGGATCTTCGCTGGCCGGGATGCTGCTGGTCATGCGCGTCCACGCGAACGGCGCGATGGCATTGGCCCGCACGCCAAACCTGCGCATGTCCAGGGCAATGCTGCGGGTCAGAGCGACGATGCCCAGCTTGGCCGCGGCGTAGTTGGCCTGGCCGATGTTGCCGACCAAGCCCGAAGTCGAGGTCATGTGCACGATGGCGCCGTGGCCCTGGGCGCGAAACACTTCGGCGACGGCGCGGCTGGTCAGGAACGCGCCCTTGAGGTGTACGGCGATGACCGCGTCCCAGTCCGCCTCGGTCATCTTGTGGAAGATGGCGTCGCGCAAGATGCCGGCGTTGTGGACCAGGAAGTCCAGGCGGCCGAACTCGCCGCGGCAGCGCTCGACCATGGCCTGGACGTCCGCGCTGCTGGTGACCGAACCGCAGTCGGCGATGGCGGAACCACCCGTGGCGCGGATGGCTTCGGCGACGGTTTCGGCGGGACGCTGGCCGGTGCTGCTGCCGTCCAGAGCGGCGCCGAGGTCATTGACGACGACCGAGGCGCCGTAGCCCGCCAGCACCTTGGCGATGGCCTCGCCGATGCCGCCGCCCGCGCCGGTGACGATGCCTGCTTTGCCCTGGAGCATCGCGTGCCTCCTTGAGATATTAGCCTGTTCCGTCATTCCCGCGCAGGCGGGAACCCAGGCTGCCTTGTGTACTTCCCATGTCACGTTCTTAGCTTCGGAGGAACGGAATCCGCATCCTTGGTTTTCCAGGTTATTGCGAAACTCTCGTATTTAGCCTGGGTTCCCGCCTTCGCGGGAATGACGACAGGGTAGATGCAATCGCACCCGGCAGAGAAGATGCACTCGCACCCAACAGAGAAGATACACTCGCACACGGCAGGGAACTCGTAATGGTGAGTAGAATCAACTTTCAATTTCAAAACGCCGCGTGGCCCGTCAACGCCTTGCCCATCACCAGCGTGTGGATCTCGTCGGTGCCTTCGTAGGTGTAGGTGCTTTCGAGATTCAGCATGTGGCGGATGACCCCATACTCCACGGTGATGCCATTGGCCCCCAACAAACCCCGCGCCCGCCGCGCGATGTCCAGCGCCTGCCGGCAGTTGTCGCGCTTGAGCAGACTCACCTGCACCGGCAGCAATTGGCCCAGGTCCTTGAGCCGACCGTAGTGCACCGACAGCAGGCTGCCCTTGACGATCTCGCTCGCCATGTCGGCCAGTCGCGACTGCACCAACTGCTTTTGGCCGATCGGCGCGCCGAACTGCTGGCGGTCCAAGCTGTATTGCCGGGTGCGCTCGAAGCAGTCCCGGGCCGCGCCCAGCACGCCAAAAGCCACGCCAAAGCGCGCGTTTTCCAGGCATTGCAGGGGAGCGTTCAGCCCCACGCCATCGGGCAGCCGCGCCGACTCCGGCACGCGCACGTTGTCCAGGTGCAGGGAGCCTGTGGCCGAGGCGCGCATCGACATCTTGTGCGGGATCTCGCTGGCGGTGAATCCGGGCGTGCCGGTCTCGACCAGGAAGCCGACGATCCGGCCCTTGGCCGCGGTGTCGCGCGCCCAGACCACCGAGAGGTCGGAAATCTGCGCGTTGGTGATCCACATCTTGGTGCCGGCCGACGAACATCCGGGGCTGCCGCCCGACGTCGCCACCTCCATCGCCGCCATCATTGCGGCGTCGGAGCGCGCGGCCGTGCTGACCCACCAGATGCTGGCCTACGCGGGCAAGGCCGTGCCGGAGATGCGGCCGATGGAAGTGGGGTGGCTGGTCAAGAAATCCTTTGGCTTCTGCATGCTTCCATTCCGCGCCTGGTCGCCGTCGACTATGACCTCGGCGTCGATCTGCCGCCACTTGCGCGACTTCTCGGCACGCGCATCATGCACGTGCTCCAAGCCGAAATCCGTCATTCTCTTGGCTAGATGCCGCCCTTGGCGGCGCGTCAGCCTGTCGTCCAAAGCCATAGCTTCGCTCCCATTCTTGCCTACCGGCGCCGGACGGACCATCCTTCCTTAGCCGGCCGGCCCCGCAGTTTTCGCGCCAGAATGTCCAAAACTCTGTGGCGCGAGAGTGGGTTGGCAGCCGCAAGGCTATCCCAGTGGCCGGCAACTTCCTAGCTTGCGAATTTGTGCAGGTGCGTAGCGAGGAAGTCGCTGGCCCGGGACCCGCTGTCACGTCAGCGGATTTCTCGGTGCGTTACGCGCGGTCGGCAATCGGGACTGGCCGACTCCGGCAGTGGCTGCATCTTGTAGCGATAGATGCCAGCTATTTCAGGCCGTTGAGTTACTGAGACAGCGTTGGGACACATGTCCCGTTCAAATCGCCGATCTCGCGGCGGTGTCGCGCGTCCAGGTGTCGCAATACGTTTGGAGGCAGGCGCTGGCGGTGGGGCGCAAGGGCTTGAAAGTAGGGGATATGGCCGGGCGTGCGTTTGAGCGGTGGAGTTGGCACGGGCTTTGCTGTCGCTGGCAGGTGCTTTGAGGCTGGGGCGCGCACCCGCCTGGGCCAGGGGGCCTGGGCTGGTGCGTACGGCGGGATGGGGGATGAGATGCGGGTTTGGACAACATTGGTACTAATTTCCGTAGTCGCCGGCTGCGGTTCCGCCACGACCGATCCGAACAACGCGGGAGACACCGTCGGCGGCGGCGACAGTTCCGCCCCAGGCACTGGCCTCGTGGCAACCGGAGTGCCGAAGCAGGTGCCGCCCCAACCGCCCGGCTTCTTGGATGTGGGCCCTCAGGGGCTGCAGTTGGCTGTGGGCGGCGAGGCGCAACTCGCCGCAGGCGTCTATGGCGCGGATGGCATGTTGGCAACCGGGGCCTTGGTCACGTGGAAATCCCTCACCGACACGACCGTTGCCGTGACTTCGGACGGCCATGTGACTGCCTTGGCGCTCGGTCTCGGTCAGGCGGAGGCCAGCGATGGCTCGCACACGCGGACGATAGAGATCGCTGTCGTCGACCAGCCTGCTACTGGCGCGACCGGGGTGACGTTTTCGCCAGCGTTGCTTGGCGTTGCGGTCGGCGAGAGCGCTAAATTCACGTTGGCCTTCACCGATGCTGGCGGCCAGCCCACCTCGGCACCCGCTGGCCTCGTGCTGAAGGTCAGCCAACCGCTGCTCGCAGATGCCGCGCCAGAGGGCACAATCACCGGGAAGACACCCGGTGTTGCCATGGTTGGCACCATGCTTGAGGACGGGACGCCACTGGCTGGCGGTGCCTTTGTCCACGTCGCGACGAAGACGCCGGGATCGAGCGCGATATGCGATGAAAAGACTGACCCGGTGCACGTCTGTGGCTGCGGTGACCACTTTCCGCCCTACCAGTTCTCCGAACCCGGACTGTCCGTCCCACTCCACGTCTGGGTGGCTAGATGCGGCTGCGTCAACGGTTTCCTGCCGTTGCCGCAAGTCAGCATCGAAACGCCCGACGCGGTGAAGCTCGACCATGCCGGGGTTGTCGACGTGGGCGCAGATGGCCTGTTGTCCAGCGTGGCGCCGGGGCGGACGGTCATGCACACCTTCTACAATGGCCAATCTTGCGGCGACTCGGGCGTGCGCGTGCAACCCCGCGTCACAGGCGACTGGGCGTTGACGTGCAGCAACGGCGACACCGGCAGCGTTCACGTGAATCCTGGCTACTGGCCCAAACAGGTGTCGCACATCGTCTTCGGCCTCCTCGGCTATGGCGTGATCGGCGGTAACGGCGGATCCAACAAATTTGAGTCCTTCTACACTAGTGAGGAGTCATGCGTGTCAGGGCCAACGCCGGAGCCAGGTGACAATCAGCCGTTCACTTGTTCGGCTACCGGCTCCGTGCGCCACGTTCATTCCTTCGGTTTGGGACCCTGCTCGGCGACGCAACCATGCGGAATGACGTTCGAGGAATGTGGCGGGCTTCGCCACGCGAACGGGTCTTGCGGCGACGATACGACCAAGCAGTGCAAGGAATCCGTGCTTGTCGGACCCGACCACGTGAAGATCGGTACCTGCGATGCGAAAAGGGTATCAACGCCTATTCAATGCCAGGGCGCTGCCGCAGCCTTCGGTGGAACATGGACAATCGACGGTCAATCGTTCACCAGTAAGGAACATGGCTCGGATGTGTTGAAGCTGCCCGGCAAGGACGCTATAGTTATGGGTAGTTACCATGCGCCTGGCGGCGAAGGGGGGCTAGTCATCAACCTCAAGTTGGTGGAGGGGGCGTCGAGCACGATTGAACTCAAATATCATGATTATGTGAACAGTGTCGCTTGGCTGCTGCCCGACTCAACCAAGGATTCCTTCGACGGCGATATATTTGGGACCGACATCGTAGGTTTTACGAACAAGTGCAAATCGGGCGAATCACCCGGCGGCACCGCCAAGGTCACGATCGCCGGCGGCGTCGTCACGCTGGAGATCGAAGCGATGCTCGGTGACCATGACATCATCAAGGGATGCGGACAAAAAAAAGACACGGCTTGTGATTGCAAGGCGATGAAGGGCACTTTTTCTTTGGAATATAAAGAGTTTCCACCGTAAGCAGTCGGATCCGCAGGTTGTCAGCACGCATCCAAGATCGCGCTAAGTCGGGCAGGCGCGCGTAGAAGAACTGCAAGACCGCCAGCTTTCGCGCCCTGTGTGAGCGGGACGACCTGCAGTTCAGCGCCGCCACGTTGTATCGCCTGGTCAGGATCGGCCACCAAGCGCGCCACTTGCCGGCAGATCTGGCCGAGAACCTGAGCCTGACCCACCACCGCACGCTGCTGGCGGTCGAGAATCCGCAGCACAAGCAGCACCCTTCGACAGGCTCAGGGCATGCCTCGCCCGGCTGACCGTGCTGCACGGCTGGACGGTCCAACAGCTCTCGGCGACGATCGCCGCGGAAAAGCCGCAACCAGCGCGACCGCTGGGCCGACCGCCGAAATCGCCCGTGCTCAAGTGGCTGGGCGGCGTGCGCACCGCGGCAGGGCAGGCCCGCGATCCAGTGGAGTTCGCCGCCGACTTCGCCAAGCTGGACGACGTCGCCAAGGCTGCGGCACTGGCACAGATGCAGGCGTTGCGTGAGGAAATCGACGGGCTGTTGGCGGTCCTGGGCGGCTAGCCGCGGTCTACTATTTCCTCAAGGTTAAAGTTAACCGCCTGGAGTTGCGTGCGAATCGTGAACGGACAAAACGGCCCACGCCGAAAGCCCACCGCCGCCTCACTTACAAGCGCAAATCACCGTCACACCTTCACCGATTCCGGGAGTGCGGCGTGCCACTGACCTCGCGCTGCTGATGCCAGCCGCGGCCTACTCCAACACATCCCCCGAGAACACCTCGGCACTCGTCGCCAACCCAGTGGCATCGCGCGCCAAAGCCGGCCACGCGTCGGCCAGCGCCGCCGCCGTCCAACCACCGTGGCGATGCACGGTCCGCACCGGCCGCGGCAGTTCGAACAGCGTGACCTCGGCACCGCGCACCGCAAACACCTGGCCGTTCACGTCGCGGGCGGCCTCGGACACCAGCCACGCCGTCACTTCAGCGACGTGCTCGGGCTTGCAGCGCTGCAGGTTCTGCAGCCGGGCCTGTTGCACGGGATCTTCGCTGGCCGGGATGCTGCTGGTCATGCGCGTCCACGCGAACGGCGCGATGGCATTGGCCCGCACGCCAAACCTGCGCATGTCCAGGGCAATGCTGCGGGTCAGAGCGACGATGCCCAGCTTGGCCGCGGCGTAGTTGGCCTGGCCGATGTTGCCGACCAAGCCCGAAGTCGAGGTCATGTGCACGATGGCGCCGTGGCCCTGGGCGCGAAACACTTCGGCGACGGCGCGGCTGGTCAGGAACGCGCCCTTGAGGTGTACGGCGATGACCGCGTCCCAGTCCGCCTCGGTCATCTTGTGGAAGATGGCGTCGCGCAAGATGCCGGCGTTGTGGACCAGGAAGTCCAGGCGGCCGAACTCGCCGCGGCAGCGCTCGACCATGGCCTGGACGTCCGCGCTGCTGGTGACCGAACCGCAGTCGGCGATGGCGGAACCACCCGTGGCGCGGATGGCTTCGGCGACGGTTTCGGCGGGACGCTGGCCGGTGCTGCTGCCGTCCAGAGCGGCGCCGAGGTCATTGACGACGACCGAGGCGCCGTAGCCCGCCAGCACCTTGGCGATGGCCTCGCCGATGCCGCCGCCCGCGCCGGTGACGATGCCTGCTTTGCCCTGGAGCATCGCGTGCCTCCTTGAGATATTAGCCTGTTCCGTCATTCCCGCGCAGGCGGGAACCCAGGCTGCCTTGTGTACTTCCCATGTCACGTTCTTAGCTTCGGAGGAACGGAATCCGCATCCTTGGTTTTCCAGGTTATTGCGAAACTCTCGTATTTAGCCTGGGTTCCCGCCTTCGCGGGAATGACGACAGGGTAGATGCAATCGCACCCGGCAGAGAAGATGCACTCGCACCCAACAGAGAAGATACACTCGCACACGGCAGGGAACTCGTAATGGTGAGTAGAATCAACTTTCAATTTCAAAACGCCGCGTGGCCCGTCAACGCCTTGCCCATCACCAGCGTGTGGATCTCGTCGGTGCCTTCGTAGGTGTAGGTGCTTTCGAGATTCAGCATGTGGCGGATGACCCCATACTCCACGGTGATGCCATTGGCCCCCAACAAACCCCGCGCCCGCCGCGCGATGTCCAGCGCCTGCCGGCAGTTGTCGCGCTTGAGCAGACTCACCTGCACCGGCAGCAATTGGCCCAGGTCCTTGAGCCGACCGTAGTGCACCGACAGCAGGCTGCCCTTGACGATCTCGCTCGCCATGTCGGCCAGTCGCGACTGCACCAACTGCTTTTGGCCGATCGGCGCGCCGAACTGCTGGCGGTCCAAGCTGTATTGCCGGGTGCGCTCGAAGCAGTCCCGGGCCGCGCCCAGCACGCCAAAAGCCACGCCAAAGCGCGCGTTTTCCAGGCATTGCAGGGGAGCGTTCAGCCCCACGCCATCGGGCAGCCGCGCCGACTCCGGCACGCGCACGTTGTCCAGGTGCAGGGAGCCTGTGGCCGAGGCGCGCATCGACATCTTGTGCGGGATCTCGCTGGCGGTGAATCCGGGCGTGCCGGTCTCGACCAGGAAGCCGACGATCCGGCCCTTGGCCGCGGTGTCGCGCGCCCAGACCACGGACACGTCCGAGATCTGCGCGTTGGTGATCCACATCTTGGTGCCGTCGAGGATCCAGTCGTCGCCATCCCGCCTTGCGCGCGTGGTCATGCCGCCCGGGTTGCTGCCGTGATCGGGCTCGGTCAAGCCGAAGCAGCCGATCTTCTTGCCGTCGGCCATCTGCGGCAACCAGCGCTGCTTTTGCTCTTCGCTGCCGAACTTCCAGATCGCGTACATGGCCAGGCTGGTCTGCACGCTGACGAACGAGCGCAGGCCGGAGTCGCAGCGTTCGAGCTCCATGCACGCCAAACCATAGGCGACCGAACTGATGCCCGCGCAGCCGTAACCGGTCAGGTTGGCGCCCAACAGGCCCAATTGCGCCAACTCCGGCACCAGTTCGGTGCGGAAGCGGCCGAGCTCGAAGTCCGCGGCAATCTGCGGCATGCAGCGCTGGTCCACGAAGCGGCGCACCGTGGCGCGCACGGTGGTCTCCTCTTCGGTCAGCATCGCGTTCCAACCGGTCAGCGCGTCCAAGTCCAAAGTAGCGTTCATCCGACACCTACGGCAGCGGTGGCTGCGTTCGAAATTCCGAGTACGTCCCAGCGACCTGCGCGTGCGAGTTGATCGTAGCGCCAGGCACCCAGCAGCGCCGCGCCCAACGCTCCGGCCAGCACGCCTTGCGGATGGCTGCGCATGTCCAGTTCCGCGCCGCGCCCGCCGGTCGCAATCGTTTCGCGCAGGGCCAACAGCAAGCCTTCGTCGCATGCCAGGCCGCCGGTCAGCATCACCACGCCCTCGGCCTTGATGGCGCGCAACAGGCGAGCCAAGCGGCCGGCGATCGAAAGGTGGATGCCTTTGAGGATGTCCGGCGTTGAGATGCCGCGCGACACCATGTTGATGACGTCGGTTTCGGCCAGCACCGCGCAGATGCCGCTGACCAACTCGGGGGCCTGGGCGGTGGCCGACAGCGCGCCGACGTCTTCGAGCGGGACGCCCAAGTAGCGCGAGATGTTCTCCACGAACTGCCCGGAACCACTGGCGCACTGGCTGGTCATGCGGTGGCACAGCACCTTGCCGCGCGGGTCGAACTTGATGGCGCGGGCGTGCAGCGCGCCGATGTCCAGGCCGGCGCGCGCTTCCGGGTCGAGAAACAACGCGCCGCGGGCGTGGGCGGTCATGCTGTAGAAGTGGCCGGTGTAGAAGTCCACGGAATCACAGTCACCGGTGCTGGCGATGTAGTCGAAGTCGCCCCGACCCAGGCCGGCGTCGGCGCACGCGGCGGCGTAGGCGGCCTGGACCACGTCGGCGACGTTGCGGCGGCGGATGCGCTGAACGTTGGTCGCCAACACCGTGGCGTCCGCACCGGCGCGGCTGCGCAGGATCGCGACTTTGACCGAACTGGACCCGGCGTCGATGCCGACCGTGACTTGGGTGTCCTTCATGGTTTTTCCCCTCTCGTTGCTCGATTCACGGCGTCGGTCTCGTTCAACTCGCACACGGGGCGCGCGCTTCCACGGCCGGCACGCCCTTGACCGCAAAAGTCGGCAGCATGCCGCCGCGTCCCTCGTGCACGTCGTCCAGCGCGAACATCGCCGCACCCAGCGCGCCCATGTAGATCGAGTCCGGGTGGATGTTCAGCGTCACGCCAGCGCCGTAGTTCTCGTCGACCAGCTCGCGCAACAGCTTGGTTGCCATCCCGTTCTTGCACACGCCGCCGGTGAAGGTGAACTCGTCGCGCACGCCGCCCGATCGCGCCAGCAGCGACATCGCCCGCAGCATGATCGCCTTGTGCAGCCCGGCCAGGATGTCCTCGCGGCGCTGGCCCAACGCCAACCGTTCGCGCAGTTCGGCGCCGGCGAACACGGTGCAGGTCGAGTTGACCCGGACGATCTTCTGCGCCCGCAACGCCAGGGGGCCCAGTTCATGCAGGCCCAGGTTCAATTCATCCGCGATGTAGCCGAGATAGCGCCCACAGCCGGCCGCGCACCGGTCGTTCATCTGGAAGCTGGTGACCATGCCGGTGTCGTCGATCTGGATGGCCTTGGTATCCTGGCCGCCGATGTCCAGCACCGTGCGCGTGCCGGGGAAGACGCGGTGCGCGCCGCGGCCGTGGCACAAGATCTCCGAACGCACGCATTCCTTGGGAAACGGCAGGGTCTGGCGGCCATAGCCGGTGCCGACGAAGGCGACTTCGGTGATCGTGGTCGCCGCCGCTTGACGCGCCGCCTGCAGCACCACAGCGCGCACCGGATCCTTGCTGGCATCGCCTGGCCGCACGTGGTCGACCGCGCACGGCAACAGCACCGCGAAGTCGCGCACCGGCACGCGCGTTTCGACGTCCAGGATGGCGCGGTCGAACAGCCCGACCAACCGTTCGAATGCCACCTGCTTGTCCACCGCCGCCCGTTCCGCTCCCGCCACGAACGCCGCGCCCGCCACGTCGCGGAAGAAGTCGCTCTTGCGCTCCTGGCCGCCGAGGAACAAGTCGCCCGCCGTGCGCTGCATGTCCCGCAACACCGCGTGCGCCGCCGCCTGCATCGCCTCGCCTTGCCCGACCAGCAGCAAGTCGATGCGCTCGACGAGGTACGCCAGTTCATCGACGTACAGCTCCAGGCGAAACGCGTCGTGCAGGCGTTCGGCCAGGGCATGCGCCTGGATGCCGACCGTGCCCGGTGAACTCGCAAGCAGGCGTTCCAGGATGGAAAACCGTGCCGCGGTCATCGCCTCGTCGCGCGCCACGGCACTGGCCGCCGCGTAGTTGCTGCGACTGTTGGTGATGCCGCGGCCGACCACTTGCCCCTGCTCGTCGAGCAGTACGGCCTTGGTGGTGGTCGAGCCCAGATCGATGCCGACGACGACCTGCATACCTGCCTCCTACGCGGACTTCCGGGCTTTGCGTGCATCCAACATTTGGAAGTAGCTCTGCAACCGGTTGTCGATATTGGCCTTGCCGAAGTAGCGCGGATCCACGAGGTCGGACTCCACAAACCCGCCCGGCACGCCGGTGCGCTCCTCCAACTGGCGCAGCATCAGCAACTGGCCGGCGGAGAACGAGTTGCACGACTTGACGCTGTTGATGAGGAAACCGTCGGCCTGGTAGTCGCGGATGTAGCGTTCCAGCAGGTCGACGCGGGTGGGCAGGCCGAGGTTGGTGTAGCAACCCATGCAGTAGTCTGCGAGCGTGGCCAAGGGGTTGCGGGCATCGTGGCGGAAGCCCGTGTCGTACAGGCCGCCGACGCGCGTGTAGGTGCTGGCGACGACGACGGCGCCTTCGCGGCTGAACATGTGCCAGAAGTCGTTGAAGCTCGTCCAGTTAGGCGGTCCCTCGACGACGATGCGGTAGCGCTGCTCGCTCAGCACGCCGTCGGGGGTCACCGGACCTTCGCCTCGCTTGATGCGGGCCTCGCATTCGGCGCGCAGTTCGCGGTAGTAGGTCACCGCGTCTTCGCTGCCCCGGAAGGCACTGAAGATCGGGCCGATGTAGTACACGCCGCCGAAGTAGCCGTCGATCGGGCTGGGCTTGTTCTTGGCCGACTCCCACACCGCGACCAGATCGTCTTCCGCTTGGGCCGACAGCGCCAACCGCCGCGCCAGCTCGTCCATGTCCAGCTTCTTGCCCGCGACCTTTTCCAGCGCCGGAATGACCACGTGTTCCAACTGGTCCACCACGTACTGGCGCATCTCGGGGGTGATGACGCCGTCGGGCTGGTAGGGCACGTGCAGCATGACCACGGGGCACTGGTACTCCTCGCGCAACAACTCGAACCACTTGAGGAACGTGAAGCAGCCGGTGTAGCTCAGCAGCAGCAGGTCGGGCGGCGGCATCTGCTGGCCGGTCGGGCCCAGGTTGCCGGCCTTCATCATGCCGATGTCGCACTTGACGTACGTGCAGACGTCCTCGGAATGCCCGGCCTTTTCCGCTTCGGCGATGTAGCCCGCGGACTTCTGGCGCATGCCCGCCTGCAGCGCGTTGATTTCCGGCAGCACCGCCAGCATGTCCAGGGCGGCGATGATCTCGATCAGGTTGCCGGGCACGAAGGTATACACCACCTTCTGGCCGCGTTCCTTGGCCGTCGCCAGCTTGTCGAAGTGCTCGGCAATCATGCGCTTCTGACGATCCTGGCTGGCGTCTTTCTGCACGGCGGGCCGGGTCTGCGCCGGCGGTCGGGTGCGCACTGGCAATGCGGTACTCATGATTTCCTCCGCGTCATCCTGATCTTGTTGAACTGGGCATCCTTGCTGAACTGGGCGTCCTCGTTCTTCACGCCGCGACGGTGCTGGTGCCGCCCCACAACTTGACCGCGTCCGAGAACGCGCCGGCCTGCTCGCGGATGACCTGGAACTGTCCAGTGTTTTCAGCGTACTTCAGACTGGTGTGGGTGATGCCCGCGGCGTTGAGCGCGGTCTCCAGCATGGGTTGGTCGAGCAACGCCGGATCGCAGAACGAGGCTGCCGAGAACACCACGCCTTCCGCGCCGCTCGCCCGCACCCGGTCGATCAGCGCCTGGCCCTTCTTGTCGTTGCCGATGTAGCGCGAGGCGGTCGCCACGCCGCGATCCAGGAACGCCCGCGCCAGTGCCTCCACCGGATCGCCGGTCTCGTCGATGCAGCCGTCGATGCCGCGCAGGCCCAACTGCAGGTCGTCGTCGACGATGTCGCAGCCAGCCTTTTCCAGCGTGCGCACCAGATCCAGCGGCGGTTGCTCGCAAAACGAACCGACCATCACCACGCGCACATTGTCCACCGGCCGGCCCACGCGCGCCCGCGCCGCCTGCAAGTACGCGCGCAGAAGCAGGATGTGCTCCTCGGCCAGCATCATCGTGCCCGCGCGCACCAGCAGGTACACTTCGCTGGCCGGCGCCCGCCAGGTCTCCTTGCGACGCAACTCGTCCAGTTCCTCCAGCACGCGGCGCCGCTCGTTTTCGACCACGATGGCCTGGTGCAGCGCGGCGTCGTTCAAGGCCAGCGCACCGCGCTCGTGCAGTTCGCGCGCAATCCTGCGCAGTTCGCCGGCGTAGAAGCGCCCGCCGATGGCCGGATCGAAGTTCTGCGGCAAATCCAGGTACGCGGTATAGCGGTTGGGAAACAACATCTTCCACATGCCGCCCAGATTGCGGATCACGTCGCAGATGCTCGGGAACAGCATGCCATCCAGGCAGTCCAGTTGGCCGCCCAGCGCCAGTTCCAAGGTCGAACGCGGGATGTGGCAGATGTACGACTGGAAGTAGGAGTCGCCGCGGATGATGTCGACCTGATCGCCGCCGCCGAACACCGCCACCGGCAGCGCGCCCACCGCTTCGAGCAGCGGACGCGGCGCGTAGATGGGCAGGTAGCCCACCGCCAGACGGCCCGGATGCTCGTCCTTCCAGCGCCTGACCGCGCCCATGCTCAAGTCGTCGATCATCGCCTGCGCGGCTTGCGTCAGTTCGCCTACGGTCGCGCCTTCCTGCCAACTGAGCATCGCCATCTGCGCCTCCCTATGCGGCCAACAAGTCATGTATACTGCTGGTGATTGCCTTGACGTCGCCGTGGCGGTCGGGCTCGTACCAGCCCCAAAGCCAGTTCACCATGGCAAACAGATGGTAGGTCACCCGCTCGACGTCGGCATCGCTGCGCCCAGCTGGCAAGACCGCACGCAACACCTGACGGCCCAAGGCGAAGTAGCGCTCCTTGCGCTCGCGCACTGCCCGTCGGCCCTCGGCGTCCAGCGCGCCTGCCTCGTGGACCAGCACGCGCATCAGGTCGGGCTGCTGCGCCACATAGCGGACGTGCTGGTCGATGAAGGCGTGCAGCTTCTCAGCCGGCGTTCCCGCGTCGGCCACCGCGGTCTCCGCCCGTGCGATCAGGGCCTCGAAGGCGCGCTCCTGTATCTCACGCAAGATCGCATCTTTGCTGCTGAAGTGGTTGTACAGACTGGACAGGGCGCAACCAACTTCCGCGGCCAGTTGGCGCATCGACGTGCCGTGAAAGCCATGGCGGGCCATCAGGCGCACCGCGGCGGCCAGGATGACTTCGCGGCTCAGCTCGGCGGTCGCGCGCTTCATGCGTGGCTCCACACCGGCGCTCGCCGCTGCAGGAAGGCTTCGATGCCTTCGTTGCCGTCGTGACTGGGCAGCAGGTGCGTCAGGTAGCGGGCTTCCAGGGCATCGAGCGGCGCGCCCAGGTCCAGCAGCAGACCGTGCCGCGCCGCCGCCACCGCCTGGCGCAGCGAGTGACCGGACAAGCCCTGGAGATGCTGGCGATACCAGGCCAGTACTGCATCGCGGTCGGGCACCACGCCGGCCAGCCAGCCGCAACGCTCAGCCGCTTCGACCGTCAACGTCTGCCCGGTCAGCAGCAACCGCTCGGCCAATGGCCCACCCAGGCAGCGCGGCCCGATTGCAGCCAGGACTGGCGGGAATACGCCCAGTTGAATCTCCGGGCAGGCGAACTGCGCGTCGGGCGTGGCGAACACCACGTGGCAGGCCAGCGCCAGCTCGAAGGCACCGCCCAGGCACTTGCCCTGCACCAGCGCCACCACCGGCACCGGATAGCTCGCTACCTGGCGAATCAACTGGTGGAAGCCGCGCAACATCTCCGCCGCGCTCGCCGCCCGGTGCTCTTCCACTGAAGCGCCGAACGAGAAGTGCGCCCCTTGCGCCCGCAGCAGCACCATGCGCAGCGCCGGCTCGTCCGCGTGCGCCCGCAGCGCCTCGGCCAACGCGGCCATCAACTGTGCATCCAAGACGTTGCCCTTCGGCTTGTCCAGGCACAGCTCCAGCAGGCCGTCCTCCATCTGCGCGTGCACGATGCCCATCGGAACCTCCCTGGGGGATCAGACCGCCTGCACCGCGTGGCCCGCCGCCTGGTCCATCGCCCGCACCGCGGACGGCGGCAGCACTTCGCGAACCAGCGCTTCGTCCCACACCGCGCCCTCGGCCAGGCGCACGCGCAGATGGACGAAGTCGATCTCGCGCTCGCCGCGGTCGCCGAAGTGGAAGGCCGGAAAGCCGGCGCGCGCCTCGGTGTTCATGTTCAGCGCCAGCCAGGAGCGGTTGGTCTCGCTGTTGGCGTACCAGTGCTCGAGCTTCTTCTTGCGCAATGACTCCAGGGTCTTGCGCGTGCAGTCCGGGAAGGTCATGAGGATGCGCGTGCACAGCGCCTCGACCGCTTCGTCCAGCCGCGACAGGTCCAGTGTCAAACCAGCAACGGCCTTGGCGGCTTCAGCCTTGGCCGGACCGGTGCGGAACTCGCCGTGGACGATGCTGCCGAACTCGTCGGCGAAGCGGTCGGTGACCACGAACGGGTTGGCGACGAAGCTGCCGTCCGGCTTGCGGTACACCGGCACGACCTCGTTGGCGATGCCCAGGCGCGCGGCCTTGTGCGCCGACCAGGATTCGCACAGCACCAACGATTCAGCGGCTTTGCCTACGCCGGTGAACAGGTGCAGGAAGTCCGTGGAGCCACCGTCCGGCGCCGAGCCGTGCACCGGGCCAGCCTGGCCGAAGCGCGCGTGATCGCCGGCGATGGTGAAGTCGCAGGCCATGCCGATCTCTTGGCCGCCGCCGATGCGCATGCCGTTGACGCGGCAAACGACCGGCTTGTCGCACAGCAGGATGGACGTGACCATGTCATTGAACAGGCGCATGTATTGCAGGTATTCGAGCGGCCTGCAGGCGTAGTACGTCGCGTACTCGGCGGTGTTGCCACCGGTGCAGAAGGCCTTGTCGCCGACCGCGGTGAAGACCACTGCCACGCACCGGCGATCGCACGACGCCCGCCGCATCGCCAGGATGACTTCCTTGACCGCCGCGGTGGTGTAGCTGTTGAGCTGCTTCTCGTTGTCCAGCGAGATCCAGACGTTGTGCAGGCCTTCGACGGGCTTGCCATCGCGGCCGCGCACGGGCTTCTCCTCGTAGCGGATGTGCTGGCACTCGAACTCGGGCACCAGTTCGTGGGTCACCAGTTGCTCTCTGGCCGTACTCTGCGCGCGCTTGACGTCTTGCATCTGGACCTCTGTGTCGCTTGAGGGCTGTGGGTTCTATGCCTCTGGAATCAAGACCATCCGTCGTTGCAGGCGGTGGTTGGCCATGTCGGTGAGCAGGTCGTTGATCTTGGCCATCGGGGCGCGTTCCAGCCCGGCTTCCAGGCGCAGCCGGCCGTCCCAGATGAGTTGGAGCACGTCCGGGTAGGCGTCCGGCGGGCAGCCCCACGAACCGTGTACGGTAGCGTCGAAGGCCATGAGATTGCTGAATCTCAGTTCCACCGGCTTGGGCGTGAAGCCCACTTGCACCAGCGTGGCGGCGCGGCCCAGCAGGGTGAACGCCAGCGTCTGGCCCTCGGGCGTGCCGCTGCATTCGAAGATGCGCCAGCGCAGCGATGGCACAGCCCACTGGTTCGCCAGGCCGTGCAGGTCCTTGCGCACGTCGCGGGGCAGGCGGCCGCGGACGTTGACGGCGTGTTCGACGCCAGTGGCCTGGGCTTGGGCCAGCCGCACGTCATCGACGTCACAGACCACCACGTGCGCGCCGACTGCCCGGGCAATCTGCGCCAGGAAGCCGCCGACGCCGCCCGCGCCGATCACGAAAGCCACGTCACCACTGTGCAATTCCGCACGCAGTGTCGCTTGCCAGGCCGTGGACACCGCGTCGGCCACGACCGCCAGCGACCACGGATCGAAGCCCGCCGGCGCGCCGTCCAGCGACACCAGCGGCGCCGCCGGCACCAGCAGATGGGTGGCGAAACCGCCGTGGCTGTCGTTGCCGGGCATCTTCTGCTTCGGGCAGGCATTGCCGCGCCCGGCCTTGCAGTACTCGCACTTTCCGCACGGCAGCACCGCCGGCACGATCACGGACTTGCCGAGCAGGGGCTGGTAGTGGGCGCCCGCGGCGACGACCTTGCCGACCACCTCGTGGCCCAGCACCAACGGCAGGGGGTGGTTGGGTCGCACCGAGCCGTCGGCAAAGCCCAGGTCGGTGTGGCACAGGCCGCACGCCAGCACCTGCACGATCGCCTCGTCCGGACCCGGTTCGTCCAACTGCAAGGTGTGCTCTTGCAGCGGTGCACCGGGCTGTTCCAGGAACCATGCGCGGGTGGCGTAGGACATGGAGGACCTCCTTGTCGTTTGAGGCTAGACGAACGAACGTTCGCTCGTCAAGAGAAAAATTGCGGCCTGGCTTCGGTTCATGGAAGTCAGCGGATGAACGGAGCTGTTGAGGTGAGGCGTGAGATCGGGGCCTTCCTCAGGGACGCCGGCGGCTGAAGCCGCGCCTAAAGTTGCAAAGCCGGCCTGCGCCGGCTGAGGGCCAGTCCGCGTAGGCGGACTTCGCAGATCGAGGCGCGGCTTCAGCCGCCGGCGATTTCCCTGGCGCCGCAAACTGATCGAAACCCCTGTGACGAGGTACTAGGTTCCCGAGCCCGCATCCGGCACCATCGGCCGTCCAGGAGTCGCCATGGTCGAGCCGCCCACCCAGCCCGCTGCCTCTGCCCGCGTTGCCGCGCATCAGCTGACGCGACAGCAGAAGATCTTCACGCTGGCCGGCGTCCTGCTGGGCATGCTGCTGGGCGCGTTGGACCAGACCATCGTCGCCACGGCGGGCCCTGTGATCCAACGCGATCTGGCGATTCCGGCCTCTTTGTACGCCTGGATCACCATCGCCTACCTGGTCGCGTCCACGGTGCTGGTGCCAATCTACGGCAAGGTTTCGGACCTGGTAGGGCGCAAGCCCGTGCTGCTGTTCGGGATTGTCGTGTTCGTCATCGGATCGCTGCTGTGCGGCATGGCGCAGTCGACCACGCAATTGATCCTCGCGCGGGTGTTGCAAGGCGCCGGTTCCGCGTCGCTATTCACCAGTGCGTTCGCGGTTATAGCCGACATGTTCGCGCCGGCGGAACGCGGTCGCTACAACGGCTTGGTGGCCGGCGTGTTCGCGCTGTCCAGCGTGGCCGGTCCCCTGGCTGGCGGCTTCATCGCCGACCACTTCGGCTGGCACTGGGTCTTCTTCATCAACCTGCCCGTCGGCGTCCTGGCATTCGGCCTGGTGCTGGCGAAGATGCCGCCCCTGGGCCACCCGACCTGGGGCCAGATTGGCAAGCCGCGCCTGGACCTGGCCGGCGCCGTCGCGCTCGTCACCTGCGTCGTGCCGCTGATGCTGGCGCTCGGCCTCGGGCGCACGTCCCGAACACTGGCAGTCAGTCATTCAGGCTACTTGTGGACGTCAGGCTTCCTGCTGGGGCTGTTCGCCATTGCCGCCGCCGGTCTGGTCGCGTTCCTGATTCTGGAACTGCACGCCGCGGACCCGATCCTGGACCTCGGCCTGTTTCGCAACCGCGTGTTCGCGTGGGGCAATCTGGCCACGTTCCTGTCGGGCGCCAGCTTCTTGTCCGGCATCGTGTTCCTGCCGCTGTTCATGGTGAACGTGGTCGGCCTGTCTGCCACGCACTCCGGCCTGACCCTGACGCCGCTGACCCTGGGCGTCGTATTCGGCAACGTTTTGTCCGGACAACTGGTTTCCCGGATCGGCCGATACAAGCCTATCCTGCTGTGCGGGCTGGCCATCCTGACGATTGCGTTTGCCGTCATGGGCTTCACGCTGACCCCGGACGCGACGCAAACCAGCGTGACCCTGAAGCTGATCCTCGTCGGAATGGGGCTGGGACCGGCCGTTCCCCTGTACACGCTGGCCATCCAGAACAGCGTGAAGCCGGGGCAAGTGGGCGTCGCGATGGCGACCGCGGCCTTTTTCCGGCAGATGGGCTCGACGATGGGCGTCGCGTTGTTGGGCACCGTCTTCGCGTCCACGCTGGCGGCCGGCCTCCACGATCGCTCAGCGTCGGCGCCGCCCGAGTTGCTTGCCTTGTTTCAGGGACATCCCGAGAGCCAGGCGATGAAGGAAGCGCTCACCGAAGCCGTCAGCCGCATCTATCGCATCGGCATGGTCCTGGCGATGTTGGGCTTCCTGGTGACGCTACAACTGCCGGAATTGCCCTTGCGCCGCACCGTGCACGGTGGACCGCCGGCACGGACTGACTGAGCGATCGGCCTCCGGTGGGCGAGGACTTGATCGTGGTCAATCGCGTGCTTGTCCGAGATCAAGCGTTAGCCGAAATACCTTTACGGAGTCGGCGGGCACCTTGAGACTGGCCTTCTCTGCAGGGCACGCCAGCAGAAGCCCTCCAGCACGTGAGAGCGCTCAATGCCGTCTCGACCGACACCGCGGGAACAGGCCCCTGCCTACGGCGACCACCGCCCGGCGCTGATCCTTCGGTTGCATCGGCGCCTTGCGGGTTGCGGCGACCTTGCCTCGCTGTTGGCGGCGCTCGCGCAAGACTTGCCGCAACTGATGGCGGTCCGCGATCGCATCTCGCTGGCATTCATCGAACCTGACCTGCAATCCCTTCGCATTTATCAAGTGTTGCCCGTTCCGGTGAGCCCGCCGGCAGAACTGCCGCGCGTGCGCATGGCTGGCACCGTGGTAGGCGACGTGGCGCGCGATGGTCGTGCCCGCGTGGTAGCGGACGTTCGCGCCGACGACAACATCCGCTTCGGTCGCGCATCGCACGACGGCATTCGTTCCACGGCCTCGGTGCCGGTGCTCGTCGCCGGCCGCGTCGTCGGAGCGATGAATATCGGCTCCAAGCAGATCGGTGCGTGCAGCCGGGAAACGCTTGAGGATTTGGTCGACGTCGCGGCGGTGGTCGGGCCAGCGGTTTTCGCGGCCGAACGCGCGCTCGAGCCGCGACCCGCCATGGTGGCGCGACCCGGTGCGGCCGAGTTCGTCGGTCAGAGCGCGGCCATTTCCGCCCTACTCAGGCAAGCACGCCGTGCCGCCATGAGTGACGCATCTTTGCTGATTACCGGCGAAACCGGCGTCGGTAAGACCATGCTTGCGCGCGCCATCCACGGCTGGAGCGCCCGCGCGAGCCGACCGTTCGCCACGGTCCACATCGCGGACCTGCCCGCGTCCCTGGTGGAGGCCGAGTTGTTCGGCCACGAACGCGGCGCGTTCACCGGAGCAGCGCAGCGCCGCTTGGGACGATTCGAATCTGCCGACCAGGGCACGCTCTTTCTCGACGAAGTGGGCGAGGCCCCGCTCGCCGTCCAGACCAAGCTGTTGCGGTTCACCCAAGACGGCTGCTTTGAACGCGTCGGCGGCAACGCCACCATCACCTCGGACGTGCGCATCATCGCCGCCACCAACCACGACCTGCGCCAGGCCGTTGCGTCAGGCCAATTTCGCCAAGACCTGCTATTCCGCCTCGAGATCCTGCTGCTGCACATCCCCGCCTTGCGCGAGCGGCCGGAAGACCTGGAGCCCCTCGCGGAGGTCATCCTCGCCCGTCTGTCCGCGGCGAATCATCGCCCCTTGCGCCTGTCCCGTGTCGCCTTGGCGCGGTTGCACGCCTACCCGTGGCCCGGCAACGTCCGCGAGCTCGAGAGCGTGCTGACGCGCGCGGCGTTGCTGGAAGAACGCGAGGAGTTGGAACTGCCTCTCCTTGGCAGCGCGCCGCGACCTGCGAATCGTGTCGACGTCGCTGCATCTGCAGACGATTGGCCGACACGAGACGAAAACGAACGACGCTATCTCGCGCGCGTGTTGCAGCACACCGCGGGCCGCATCGGCGGGCCTCAGGGTGCATCGCGGATCCTCGGCATGAATTCTTCCACCCTGCGCAGCCGCATGTTGCGGCTCGGTCTGTGCCTGGAGACCGCGGTCTTCCCGACAAGGACTTAGACCATGCGCGCTGCGGCC
>CAYHHL010000063.1:0-10076 GCA_964356325.1 uncultured Enterobacteriaceae bacterium
GGCGCAGGCCGGCTTTGCAACTTGAGGCGCGGCTTCAGCCGCCGGCGTCCCTTCGTCAGGACAGTTCAATAGTTGCGAACAGCGACTTCAGCCACCACGCCACGTCCCTCGCCCTTGCTGTTGACCGAGCGCGGCGCCTGCACCGTGTGGATGTCCCAGTCGCGGTACAACTCCCTGATCAAAGGGCAATCGCTGTTGGAGAGCAGCCAGCGCACGCCCATGGCGTCGAGTTGACGGCACACGTCGGCCAATTCCCGCTGCGCCGAGGCCGGAAACTGGCCGCCCGAGTAGGCGTTGAACGAGGACGTCACGCTGACCGGATGGTACGGCGGATCGAGGTACACGAAGTCGAGGTCGTGCTGGCGAACCAGCTCAGGCAGTGCCCTGAAATCACTGTGCAATACTTCGGCATCTCGCAGCGCCAGGCCGGCCGCGTGCAGGCGTTCGGCCATCACGATCGCGGGTCTGGCGTAGCGACCGTGCGGGGCGTTGAAGCGACCGCGGCTGTTCTCCCGCCACAAGCCATTGAAACAAGTACGGTTGAGGAACAGCATGCGCGCCGCCCGCTCCACGTCGGTCATCGTCACTTCGGTCGGATGGCGCTCGCGAACCGCATAGAAGTACGCCGAACGCCCTGCCTCGTCGGCCGCCAGATAGGCGCGTTCGTGATCGGTCAGGGCCGAGAGCAACGCTTCGGGTTGGTTGCGCAGGGACTCGCAAGTCGCGATCAGGTCCGGGCTCGAATCGCACAGCACCGAATGCTCCAGGCGCCCCTCGCTCCACAGCGTGAAGAACATCGCCCCGCCCCCGAAGAAAGGCTCGGCATACCGCAAGTTCCCTTGCGGCAACAGGGTTCGTAGCTGGGACAGCAGTCGGCCCTTGCCGCCCACCCACTTCAGGAACGGCGCGGCGTGTGGGCGCGGTTCGGGCACCACGCGCAGTTCCCGACGGTGGCCCAGGGCATGAAGCGTAGGGGCGTCGTCAAGATCGATCGATCGGACCGCGGTGCGAAGGGGACTGGCAGACATGGTGACCTCGGCCGTGCGTGACCGAGGCGAAGTGTTGGCCAGCGAGATCGTTAGGCAAGAAAATCGCCAGTGGCGCAGGACGGCCAGACACGAGGGAGATCGCCAAAGCCGATCCTTTTCCGGCAGTTTGCGCAGATCACGGGAATCGTGCGGGATCTTGCGACGAAGTGGCCTCATGGCAGGGTCGATCGGCAAAGCTCGGTAATCGCTTGGTTATTCCGAGATATTCATTTCTTTGACGGATCGCACTCGGTCGGCCAAGGTCTCGTTTACGGGCCTCGCTCCCGCCACAGGTGTCCCATGCTCCAGACCTTTCGCGCCCACCTCGTGCCCCAGCGCGCCTGGGGGCTGTCCATGGCGTTGCTGCTGCTGCGTTTGTGCTTGGGTATCGGCCTGTTCGAAGCGGGCACCGGCAAGCTGCACAAGCTCGCCGGCGAATGCGCCGAGGACCCGCTGCCCGATTGCGAAAAAGAAGGCCAGGCGACCTGTGGCGACGACGCTGCGTGCAAGACCAAGGTGCCGGCGGCGTGTACCAGCGACCGCAAGGCGGCTTGTGTCGCGAAAGCCCAGAAGTCGATGGATTTTTTTGCCGATCTGAAGTTCTTCGACCACGAGGGTTGGCAGCTGCCGGGCGGTGGCAAGCTGAACATGACCTTGACCGCAGTGCAGGAAACGCTGTTCGGCCTGTTGATCGCCCTGGGCCTTCTGGCGCGGTTGAGCTCGGTGCCTGCGCTGGTGATCATGTTCGTGGCGTGTACGACCGCGCACTGGAAGGCCTTTCACAGCCTGGAGTTCGCCAGCGAAATGGCCTTTGCCTACTTCGCGATGGCGGCGGTGCTGCTGGCCACAGGTCCCGGACGGCTGTCGCTCGATGCGCTGTTGGCGACGCCAGCGTCAGGGCAGTCCGCGGGCAAGCCGGCGAAAGCGAAGAAAACCAAGGCGACTTGACCACGTGCAGCGATCTTGCCGCAGCCGTCGCATCAAAGCTTGCCACGGCGCGCCCTTTGGCCTAAACCGACGGCCACCCGGAAGCGTTAGCACCCGCGATCGCCCCAAACCCAATTCACCCGCACGCCGCCGAACCAAAGCGGTGCGCGGTCGCCCGAGGAGATTCAAATCATGAGCGTTCTGGTCACCAAGCAAGCGCCGGACTTCAGCGTCGACGCCGTGTTGCCCGACGGCAGCATCGCCAACATCAGCCTGGCGCAGTACCGCGGCAAGTACGTGGTCTTGTTCTTCTATCCGTTCGACTTCACCTTCGTTTGCCCGACCGAGATCATCGCGTTCGACAAGCGCCTGGAGGAGTTCAGCAAGCGCAACGTACAGGTGCTGGGCTGCTCGATCGACAGCGTCCATAGCCACTGGGCCTGGCGCCAGATGAAGGTGCGCGACGGTGGCATCGGCGAAGTCCGCTACCCGCTCATCGCCGATGTCAAGAAGCAGATCGCGCGTGATTACGACGTGCTGCTCGACGACTCGATGGCCCTGCGCGGCTCGTTCCTGATCGACAAGGACGGTGTCGTGCAGCACCAGGTGGTCAACAACCTGCCCCTGGGCCGCGACATCGACGAAATGCTGCGTATGGTCGATGCCTTGCAGTTCACCGAAGTCAACGGCGAGGTCTGCCCCGCCGGCTGGACCGAGGGCAAGCCCGGCATGAAGGACACCCACGAAGGCGTCGCGGACTTCCTGGCCAAGAACGCCCGCCGCCTGTGATTTCGACGTCTGCGCGCTTCTGGCCGGCGTTGCTGGCGTTCCTGGTGGTCGCCGCCTGTGGACGTCAGGCGCCGGCCGGAAGCGCCATGGCGGCGCTCTCGGCTCCTGAGCTGTTCGTGCAGCGTTGCCTGCCTTGCCACGGTGCCACGGGCCTGGGCGACGGGCCTGCGGCGGCCGCGCTCGACCCGAAGCCGCGCTCGTTCGCCGACAAGGCCTGGCAAGACGCCACCACCGACGCGCAGATAGCCCTCGTGGTCGCGCAAGGTGGCCCCAGCGTGGGCAAAAGTGGGCTGATGCCGCCGCAGCCCGACCTCGCGGGCACGCCGGCCTTGCAGCAGTTGGTGCAGATCGTGCGAGGCTTCGGGCCGAAGTGACGACGCGGGCGTTTGCCGCTACGATGCGCGAAGTTTCGCACGTCCCATCCCCCGCGCTTCCCGGCGCACGTCACGGATCGCCATGCCCGCGCCCGCCTGGCTCAAAGACATCCAACTCATCACGTTCGACTGCTTCGGCACGTTGATGGACTGGCGCGCCGCTTTCGAGAAGGTCGAAATCCGGTCAAAGGAAGACTTCGAGAAGTTCGAGACCGAGGCCGCCAAGCTGCAGGAACAAGACCAGTATCTGCGCTACACCGAGGTGCTGAAGACGGCGGTGGGGCGGGTGCGTCCCCAACTGCGGCCGGCGATCGTCGGTCTTTTCGCGGATGATTTCGGGCGGATGGCCCCGTTCGCGGAAACGGCGCGGGCGCTGCACCGGATGCGCGACGTGGTGAAGATCGGCGTACTGGCCAACGGCGACGCGAGCCACCAGTTGGACGTCATCGCAACTCTACGTATTCCGTGGGATGTCTGCATCACGAGCCAGGAGCTGCGGGCGTACAAGCCAACGGATCGAGCCTGGGACGCCATGCTGCGCATCGGCGTGGCCCGATCGGCTGCGACTCGCGACAGCTGGATGCACGTTTCGGCCTCGCCACGCCAGGACCTGGTGCCAGCCCGCGCCCGAGGGCTCAAGACCTGCTACGTCAAGCGGATTGCCGCGGGAGCCAAAGTCGGCGACGAGAAAGTCACGGCGGATCTGACCGTGGGCAACCTGGATGAACTCGCGGCGTTGGTGCAAGAGGCCAAGCAGGGCCCGCTGCTGTTCGAAGTGGAGTCGACGGCGACGGACGCCACGGTCAGGCAGCGGCTGCTGGCGTGGTTGCTGCAGAACCGCCTGGGACCGATGCGCGAGGTGCCAGGCGTCCGCGCGGCGACGCTGTACGAGCGCGACGACGGCGTGTTGATCGAGCAGTACGTATTCGGCGGCAAGCAGGAATTCGACAGCTATACAGAGAGTTGGGCCGCGGAGCATCGGGCGGCGGTGCGCGACGAGTTCGGCCAGGCGGTACAGCGGAGCCAGCGCGTGTCGGGGATTTTGGCGAGAAGCTGAGCGCAGCAAAGCTGATGTCATCCTGAGAATTTCGAGCGCAACGCGCTCGAAGCCCCGAAGGATCTCTTTACAGGACTACCCGTGGCCAGTTCGGCTCGGCTCCGGCTCCGGCTCCGGGCCCGGGCTCGGGCTCGGGCTCGGGTTCGGGTTCGGGCTCGGGTTCGGGTTCGGGTTCGGGTTCGGGTTCCGGTTCCGGCTCCGGCCCCGGCTCCGGCCCCGGCTCCGGCCCCGGCTCCGGCTCCGGCCCCGGGCCCGGCTCCTGTCCACGCTACACCGCAAAAACTCCGCGGGCCAGCCAGCCACCCAAACCCACCGGACGAATCCGATGGTCTCGATGACTAGCCAGCCCGCGGTCTTCTCTACGAAGCTCGGAGATCCGTCAGGATCCTAGCCGCGCTCGATCTTTTCCACGACGAGCTCGAGTTCCTCGACGTTGACGTCGGTTCCCTTACCGTCGAGGGTGAAGCCCTTCCACTTGCTCGGCCATCCTTCGAAGAAGTTGTACCGCATGATCTCGGTGCCGTCGTCAGCGCAGAGGATGATCGAGCCCGACTTGCGCTGGACCTTGCCCTCGATGACGGCCTTGCGCCACTCCCAGAGCTCGGTGTTGTTGATGTAGCCGCGCTTGAACGTGACGTTCGTGTACTTGGTGCGGCCCGGACGCTTGCGCAGGATCAGGTCATCGCCGTCCTGGTACTCCACGACTTCGGTCTCGGAGTCGAGGCCTTCCACGTTGCGGAAAGCACCGGTCGTGACGCCTTCGATCTCGACTTTGAAGTTGAAGTTACCAATGTGGTCGAATGTACGACGATTGGGCATTGAAGTCTCCTGCGCCCCGCTTCGGGGGCTCGGGCCACTCTGTCCCCTCGGTCAGCGACATGCTGCCTCGGGATTGCGCACGTCGGCGCATGTCCAAACCTGCGGAACAGGTGCTGGACGTACGTGACCTAGCCATAGCGCGCGCGACAATGCAAGAGCAAGCGTTCACTCGTCTCAACTTGAGACAGGAAGGGCGATCGGTGCTGCAAATAATCCAACGGCAGGTCAAGCACTTGGCGTCGACATCGGGCCCGGATCGCGACGATCGCCCGGGGTCACGGGCGCCCCCCGATCAGTTCCTCCGCGTCCAGGCCACAGCCCCGCCATTCGCTACCCGGGATTCTGCCTGCGATTTCCAGCGCGGCAGGATGACCTTCCACTTCGACGAGGCGCCCCAGGTCCGCGGTGAGCACGAATGCACAGGTATCCAGGTCCGCAAGGTCGACGTGCGCGATCATGCCGGTTTCTCCCAACGGCAGCTCGGCGCGATCGGCCGGCCGCAGCACCCGGGTCCGCAGCCACGGCGGCCCCACGTAGGCTCGCACATCCGCTATATCCAGGCGTTTCTTCGCTCGCAGCATCGGTTCGTAGCGCTGGCTGCACAGCTCGGTCATGCCCAACTCGCCGACGATGTCGCTCGGGTCCAGGCCGAGGAGCGCGCACAATCGCTCGTGCTGTTCCTCCCGGCTGAGCGCAATCTCGCGCCCCTTGGGCCCGCCGGTGTCCATCAGTCGTGATCCTACGGGGAGTTGCACGCGCCAGCCGAGTGGCAGCGCGGCCAGCCACAGTTCCAGGGCAATCGAGGTCGTGAACAGCAGCACTGGCACGTCGTCCGCGCACGCCCTGTCCAGCGCCGTCAGGCTGCCCGCGACATCGAGCTGCAGATGCCCCGGTGTTCCAAGATGTTGCGTGCCACCACCATCGTCCCAGCGCGCCGCCAAGCGGTCGACCATGTAGCCGAGCGAGGAATGCCGCCGCGCCGCCTTGCCAGGCACCAGCGACACGCAGCGATACCTTTGCCCCGGCAGCGCGTCTGGTACCACGAAGTGCGCGAAGGTAGTGTGCAAACTTGCGTCGTAGCAAGCGGTGTCGTGCAGGGCGACGCGTCCGGGCTGACCGTCGGTGGTCCCGCTCGTCTCGAACAGCGCCGCGGGCTGGTCCTTCAGATCCGCCCACAGCCGCGCGGTCTTCCACGCACTCGCCGGCACCAGGGGCACTTCGGTCCAGTCGCGCACGGTCTCGGGCGTCTTGCCGCGCGCCCGGCAAAACGCCTGGAACGGCGCGATATGCATGAACTGATAGGCGAACAAGGTCAGCGCCAGTTGCCCGAAGCGCAGGCCGTCGCGATCCTGAGCGGCCGGATCGCCCCGCCCCCACGAGGCCATCCAGACCAGCAGGGACGTCTGCAGCACCTCGCGATCGACGGCGTCCATTCAGTTCCCTTGCGTCGCAGCGGACAAAGACTCGGCCAGCACGTCGACCAGGACCGCGCATTGGGAAGCGGTCGTCACCGCGGGCGGCGTCAGTTGCACGACTTCGCCATGCACGCCACAAGGCAGCAGGATCACGCCACGTTGCAGAGCGCCGACCACCGTTTTCCAGGCCACCTCGCGCGCCGGCAGGCCCGTGCGCGGCTGGCGCAGTTCGACACCTAGCAGTAGGCCCCGGCCGCGCACTTCGGTCACCCACGGGCTGGTCAGCTTCTCGCGCAGCTCGGCCTGGAGCTTCTGGCCAAGCGCCGCCGATCGCTGGGCAATCGCTTCCTCACGCAGCACCGAAAGAGTCGCCAGGGCCGCCGCGCACGCCACGGGATGGCCCAGGAACGTCGAAGTGTGCAGCGCCTCGCCCGTCGATGGCCCCCACGCCGCCATGACGTGGGGTCTACCCAAGCACGCCGACACGGGAAAGCCGCCGCCGAGCGCCTTGCCGACGCACAGCAGATCCGGGACCACGGCTTCGTGCATGCAGGCGAAAGGCAGGCCCGTGCGCCCGCAACCGGTGAAGATCTCGTCGAGAATCAGCAGCGCCCCATGGCGATCACACAACTGCCTCAAACCACGCAGGAAGCCATCGGGAGGCACCACGCTGCCGCCGCGGCCCTGGATCGGCTCGGCCAGGATCGCACCCACCGGCATGCCGCCCATGGCCGGATGCGCGAGCGCTTCCTCGACCCGCGCCAGCACGTGATCCAGCACTGCGTCGGGCGAGACACCATGCGGAGGTTGCAGGCGATTCGGGTACGGCACCCAGGTCGTGTTGCGGGCCAGTTGGGTCTGGAACGGCGCGCGGAAGTCCCGGCGGCTGGTGACGTCCAGGGCCCCGTGACCGAGACCGTGGTAGCTGCCCGAGAATGCCACGACGCCCGCCTTGCCGGTAGCCAGAAGCGCTGTCTTGAGCGCCACTTCCACCGCTTCGGAACCTCCCGTGCACAACACTGCCTGACCGAGATCGCAGTCCGGGGCAATCTGCCGTGCCAGGTCCTGCAAGGCTTCCAGTAGGGCAATCCGCACCGCCGGCGGGTGCACGTCGCCCATGCCGTGCGCCAACAGCCCGGTCTGGTGCTGCGCCGCCGCCACCACGCGCGGATGGTTGTGACCGATCAGCGCGACACCGAACGCTGAAGTTGCATCGACATAGGTATTGCCGTCGACGTCGCGGACCGCTGCCCCCGCCGCGCTCGCCCACACCACCGGGAAATCGGCCGCCACCGACGTCACGTTCGGCGACTCGACCCGGCGCAAGCGCTGCAGCCAGGCTTGCGACAGCGGACCTGGAGGCGGCACCAGGAGTTGCGGCAAGGCGTCGGGCGCGGGCGGCGGCAGTTCGGGCAGGGGCGACAGGTGCGTCATGCCGTGGATTGTCCGCGCGCGGTGCCCAGGTCGCAAGAAAGTCGGCCAACGCGGCCTGGACTATGCTTTGCCGGCGCGGTGGGTATGCTAGCGGCGTGGGAGGTGCGCGATGAGGTCGATTGGGTGCGTTTGCTTGTTGTTCGCCGCGATCGCGCTCGGCTGCGGGTCCAAGGCTATGCCAGCGCCCGTGCCCGTAGTCAGCAATGACATCCAGGACACCGCGCTGGTAGGCAGCGACGCCACCCAGGACAGCACGCAAGCGAGCGAAATCACGGATGTGATGAACTGCACCGACTGCAGCCCTTGCGGACCCGTATTTTGCCCAGATGCGTGCGAGTATGAGGATGTCACCAATTGCCCAGACGGCACTGAACCGGACGAAACTGAAAAGGACGCCGGCTTCGGTTTTGAAAACAGCCAGGGCGGCTGCGCCCCCTGGTTCGGCCAGGGCTGCGGCGGCTGTGCGTGCGAGAAAGCCGTGTGTGCATCGACACCTGAGTGCTGCGACACCCTGTGGGGCCAAGCCTGCGCCCTCGAATGCGCCGACAAGGGCGGCAAGTGCAGCGTGCCCGACGCCGAAACCACTGACATGGCTACTAAAGATACCACCGGCGCCGACACCGGGGCGTTCGCGTGCGTGGCGAAGCACGAAGGTTCCATCCCCGGCGCGCTGATCGACCTGGCCAAGACCCCGTGCGTGTTCTCGATCTCCAAGGCCGCCGGCAAGTTCGCCCTGCCCTACCAGATCGTGATTGACAAGGCGACGCAGGTGTTCATGACCGATCCCAACGCCGGCCAATGCGCACCGTCCAATGATTTCGGCGGCTTGTCCACGTTCGTGACGCTGGACGGCATCGGCGACGGCACGCCGCAGCAGTGGTGCTTGTGCGACGTCGGCCTGTGCGCGGCACCGGGCGGCGACTTCAAGTACGTCACGACCACGCCGGGCAAGTACAGCCACGAATTCGTCTGGGACGGCAAGAACTTCCAGGGGCCCTCGGATACCGGAATGAAGCCCGGCGCGCCCTTCCCGCCCGGCGAGTACACCCTGAAGATCAAGTCGACCGGCCACTACTTGCAGGCGGATGGCCAGGACGACGTGTTCTCCTCGACCAGTTCGATGCAGATCCAGCTCAACCCGTAGCTCACGATCAAGACTCGGAACCTACAGCACTTTCCACAGGCAGGCATGGCGAAACGGCGTTCGAAAGTCCCCTTGTTTTTTTGCGTACTGCTGCTCGGCTGTGGCGGCAAGGACGAACCGCCCGACGCGGCCCCGACGTTCGGCTTCGACACCTTCATCGCAGTGCCTGACATCACTGTGGAAGTTGCCTCTGACCCGGAGGATGGCGGCGATGCGGTCGAGAAGGACGTGCAGCAGCCTACGAACGTGACCGCGGTGCTGGCGCAAGCGGCGACGGCTACGGTGGCGATCGCCGAGAAGATCGCCTTGCAGATCGAGGTGATGCGCGAGATCGACGACGCGGTCGTCAGCGGACCGCCCGATGCCAAGGAGTTGCCGACGTTCCAGGTGGATGGGCAACCGCTCGCCCTGGGCGCGACGATCGTCGAGGCCGGTCCACAGCCGGCGGTGTCGATCTGGAAGGGCTTGGAATCCGGCAAGTTGAAGTTCTGGATCGCCGGGGCGAGACCGGGCGACGCCAAGGTGGTCGTGCTGGTCGCTGGCGTGGCGTCCGAGCCGATCGCGGTGCACGTCACGTATCCCACCGCGCTCGGTGTGCGGATGACGCTGCCCACCGGCCAGGGCGCGACGCCGGCACTGCGCGTGGCCGACGCCCCCGAAACGATTCAGGTGAAGGGCGCGACCATCGGCAAGGGTGGCCTGACCGTCACCCTGCGCTTCCCAGCCTCGGCCAAGCCTGGAGATTCGTTCAACTTCGAGAAGACGCCGGCGTCGGGTTCGGTACAGGTCAAGGCGACGGTGGCGGATCTGGGCGAGCAGCCGGTCAATCTGCTCAAGGGGCGGATCTGGATCGATCAGGTGGACAAGGGCTTGTTTCGCGGTACGTTTCTGGGCACGGAAGCGAATCTTTCGCCGGTGGCGGGCGTGTTCATCCTGGAGCGCGACGGCAAGTTCGGCATCGATGTGCTGGACGAGGCACAGGTGATCGAGACCTCGACCAAACCTGCGCCGACGACAGGCATCCATGCGAGCCGGGCGACGCTCAGCGCGATCGGCGGCGGGCGGGCCTTGCTGACTTACCGGCACATC
>CAYHHL010000063.1:10176-27755 GCA_964356325.1 uncultured Enterobacteriaceae bacterium
GGCGACGCTCAGCGCGATCGGCGGCGGGCGGGCCTTGCTGACTTACCGGCACATCAAAGATGCTTCGCAGGCGACTCTTGTTCGCGTGTTGATCGATGCAAAAACGGGCTCGCTGGACAAGAGCTGGCCGCCGCTGGTCACCCAGGTACCGACGTGCGAAGTCATTGACAATGAATGCAATCCGCTGCCGGGCGTAGGCTATTCGACCAGCGCCATGAGCGCAGGCAAGCTCTTGACCACCTGGGAAGGCCGCTCGGGGAAGGATCCATTCGGCCAGACCGCCCCTAATCAGGTGTGGTATCGCATCATTGGCAACGACGGCGAACTGCTGGGCGACGCGGCGACGGTGGTGGCGACCGACGACTGCAGCGGCCAGTGCCGGCCCCAGGTCGTCGCATTGCCGAGTTCGCGCTGGCTGATCGTCTGGTCCGCGCCCGGAGGTCAGGGCATCCGCTCACGGCGCGTCAATGGCAACCTCACGTTCGCCGACGATGATGTCGTGCAGATCGTCCAAGCGCCCGCGACCGGGGTGTCCGTCGCCGTGCTCGAAGCCAACGTCGCGCTGGCATGGTCATTGCCAAATGATCACCCGCAGTTCCGCCTCTTCCTGGCCGGGGCCACCGGCTTGAACGCCAACCAGCAGGAGCAAACCCTGGGCTTGGGCGCGTTGGGCAGCCGCACGCCGCAGATCGTAGCTTTGGCACCGCCGGTCGCCTCGTTCCTGGCGGCTTTTTCCACGACCGGTTCCGGCGGCAAGCCTGTCGCTTGTGCAGAGGACGGCAAATGCCCCGGCGGAGGCGTCTGCGACGGCAAGGTGTGTAGCAACGGCGCTCAGTTCCGCCGCATCGATCTCAAGGCTGCCAAACTCGGCTCGGGCGACATCGACCTGGCCGCCAACGTCGATCGCCTGGTCGCGGTGTCGGGCAAGCTCGGCCAGGTCGCGGCCCTCGAACGGGTGCCGCCTATCGAGAAGACCCCTCAACAACTGCGGTTGCGCAAGCTCAACGTCACCGGCGCCGCGGATCCGGGCAGCCAGTTGGGCGGCGAGATCGTGCTGAGTGCGGCCTCGAAAAGCGTGCTGCAGCCGGCGCTGTGCTACGTGCCCGAAGCCGACGTCTACGTGCTGGCTTGGAGTGGCGACGCGACCAGCGACGGGGTCTGGATCCAACGATTCCGCTGAGATCCGAGCGGCAGCGCGATCCGCGAGAAAACGCACGCCCGCGCCTCGACAAGCCACCGCCTCGTCCTACCATGCCCCGGCGCGAGAACGACCCACCGTTGCAGGAATAGCCCCAGCGGTCGCTGCGTTCATGCTCCGCGCCGCGCTTGCCGCCGGCCGTTTCGCCGCCCACTTTTCGAGGACTACCAGATGCAGGACATCCGATCGCTGAACGACATGATTCGCCAGGAGTCTCAATTCGTGGACGCCATCCTGGCGGAGATGGCCAAGGTCGTCGTCGGCCAGCAGCACATGGTCGAGCGCTTGCTCATCGGCTTGCTGACCGGCGGTCACGTGCTGCTCGAAGGCGTGCCGGGCCTGGCCAAGACCTTGACCTGCAAGACTTTGGCCAAGTGCCTGGACATCAAGTTCCAGCGCATCCAGTTCACCCCCGACCTGTTGCCAGCCGACATCCTCGGCACGCAGATCTACAACCCGCGCGATCAGAGCTTCAGCGTCAAGCGCGGGCCGATCTTCACGAACCTGGTGCTAGCCGACGAAATCAACCGCGCTCCGGCCAAGGTCCAGTCCGCGCTGCTCGAGGCGATGCAGGAACACCAGATCACCATTGCGGACGAGACCTTCCGTCTGGATGAGCCGTTCCTGGTGCTGGCCACGCAGAACCCTATCGAGCAGGAGGGCACCTACCCGCTGCCCGAGGCCCAGCTCGACCGCTTCATGCTGATGGTCAAGGTCGGCTATCCGAGCAAGGCCGAGGAGTTGGCGATCCTGAACAACGCCACGACGGCCTACCACCCGCAGGTGCAGGCGGTGCTGACCGGCGAGCGGTTGTTGCAGGCGCGCAAGGTGGTCGAGGACATCCTGATCGACGACAAGCTCAAGCAATACATCGTCGACATCGTGTTCGCCACCCGCGATCCCAAGGCGTACGGTCTAGCCGATCTGAGCGATTTCGTGCAGTTCGGCGCCAGTCCGCGCGCCTCGATCTACCTGACGATGGCGGCCAAGGCGCACGCGTTCCTGCGCCACCGTGGTTTCGTCATTCCGGAAGACATCAAGGCGGTCGGCCTGGACGTGCTGCGCCACCGCGTGATCCTGACCTACCAGGCCGAGGCGGAATCGCTGACCAGTGACGACGTGGTCCAGCGCATCTTCGACAGGATCGCAGTACCGTAAGTACTGATCACTAGGTGATAGTTCGTTGCTACCGCTGAACTCTCGAAGGATTTACCCCTAATGGCGTCGCAGGCCGCACAATCTGAAGAGGATCAGGATATCCCCGCTCGCGTGAGGGAGATCGAGCTGATTACGCGGCGTTTGGTCAAGGACACGCTGGCAGGTCAGTACCACGCCGTGTTCAAGGGTCGCGGCATGTCGTTCGACTCGGTGCGCGAGTACCAGCCGGGCGATGACGTGCGGACCATCGACTGGAACGTCACCGCGCGTACCGGCAACGTGGCCGTCAAGCAGTACGTCGAGGAACGCGAGCTGACGGTGTTGCTGGCGGTGGACCTCTCGGCCTCGCTGGACTTCGGCACGGCCAGGCGATCCAAACGTGAACTCGCCGCGGAAATTGCCGCCGTTCTTGCGTTTTCGGCCATCAGCAACAACGACCGCGTAGGCCTCGTGCTATTCACGGACCGCATCGAGCGCTACATCCCGCCCAAGAAGGGGCGCGCGCACGTGCTGCGGGTGATCCTGGAACTCCTGCAGTTCAAGCCCGTCGGCACAGGCACCCGCATCGACGTGGCCTGCGACTACCTCAATCGGATCGCCCGCAAGCGCGCCGTCGTGTTCCTGCTTTCCGACTTCATCTCCGTCGCCGCAGTAGGGGGCGATGCGACCGGCGGTCTCGGTTCAGGCATCGAGCGGGCCTTGGGCGTCACGGCGCGGCGCCACGATCTCGTGCCCATCTGCGTCAGCGACCAGGCCGAGCGGCAGTGGCCCGATCTCGGCCTGATCCCGCTGGAGGACGCCGAAACCGGTGAGTTGATCTGGTTCGACGGCGGCAGCACGGCCGTGCGTCAGCAGTTCTGGCAGCGGGCGGCCGTGGCCAAGCGCAAGCGCGAGCAGGCTTTTCGCAAACACGGCCTGGAGCCGATCGACGCGGTCGTGGGCCAGGATTATCTCAAGGATCTCGTGACCTATTTCCGCCGGAGGGCAGCCCGGCAATGAGTCATTTCCTGCGCGCTATTCAATACTTGACTCTCGCATGCGTCGTTCTCGTCGCGGTGCCAGCGTGGGCCCAAGCGCCAGTCGCGCTGCCGGGCGCCGCTGCTGTCAGTGAAACGGCTGGCCGTGACGCCGCGCCCAAGCCGGCCCCGGTGCGCGCCGAAGCGGTCTTTTCCAATCCGCACCCCACGTTCGGCGAGAGCTTGGAACTGCGCGTCAAGCTGACCTATCCGGCCAACGTCCGCGTGTTCTTCCCGGGCAAGCCGAACTTGCGCCCACTTCTGGTCGACGCACGCAAGCCGGGGACGACGACGCGGACCGAACTGGCCGGCGTCGTGACCGAAACCATTGCCATGCCCGTCCTTGCCGTGCGTGCCGGGCTGGTGAAGACGCCAGCCATCGAAATTCCCTGGCACGAGGTGACGGCGAGCGGTGGCGCGGGTGAAAGCGGAACGGTGGCGACGCCTTCCCTTCGCCTGGAGATCAAGAGCCAGTTCGCTTCGGAAACCGAGGTCGTGGCCTCGCCGCTGCCGGCCGCGCACGCGCTGGTCGAGGAGAACCTCGCGCTCGAGATTGGCCTGCTGGTGCTCGGCATGATGCTCGTGGCGGCGGCGCTGACCCTGGTAGGTCTGCGCATCTACAAGGCTCGGGCTGCGCGCAGCCGACCGAGGCCGCAGGTCGCTCCGCACGTGCTGGCGTACGGCAAGCTCGAAGCGCTGCTGCGTTCGGGGCGCGTGTCGTCGGAAGAACCTCGCGCCATCCTGGGTGAACTTTCCGAGATCTTGCGTGAATACCTTGGTTCACGGTTCCGCTTCCACGCCCTGGACATGACGAGCACTGAACTGCTCGACGCCCTGACGCGGCTCGATCTGCGCGGGGTCACGGCGCAGGAACTGCGTGACTTCACGGAAACTTCTGATCTCGTGAAGTTCGGGGGCATGCCGGCGCCGCCCGAGGAGTTGGAACGGCTGCTCGGCTTCGTGCGCGAGGTCGTCGATCGGACGATGCAGACGCCGGTGGAACTGCAGAAATTGCGCGAGGCCGAAATGGCCCGGCTGGCGCGGCAGAAGCGCTTGCGGATCGAGGTGATGGCGCCGACCCAGATCCGCCTGCGGGCGTTCGCCATCGACGTGCTGGTCGGGGCGGTGGCGACGGCGCTGGTGGTCGGAGCGGCGCGGCGCGAAGGCGACGTGGCCCTGCTGATCGGCGCGTACGGCTTGCTGTTCGTGTGGTTGGCGGTGCGCGACGCACTGGGAGGCGCGTCGCCGGGCAAGGCGCTGACCGGCCTGCAGATTGCCGCGTTCGAGGCCGAGACCAATGCCCCGCAGCGCCCGTGGCGTCCCGGCGTGGACGACGACATCGACCCCGGCGTGGAAACCGCGCGGATGGCCTCGTGGGGCGCGCGAGTGCAGCGCAACTTGCTGATGTTGTTGCCGGTAGGCGGTCTGGTGGCCGAGGCGTTGACCACGCTCGCGCTCCCGGAGCAACGCCGCCTGGGCGATCAGTGGGCCGGTACCCGCGTCATCGACGGTCGGCACGGTTCGCGTCGGGGCAAGCCTTCGTGGTTGCCCGCGGTTGCGCTGCTGGTGGTGTCGGCGATCGTGCTGATCCTGCCGCCGCTGGTGGTCGAGGCAGTCGGACCGGAAGCGGCGCAAGTTGCCGGGGCCGGGGCCGGGGCCGGAGCCGGGACCGGGGCCGGGGCCGGGGCCGGGGCCGGAGCCGGGGCCGGGGCCGGGGCCGGGGCCGGGGCCGGGAAAGGACTTGAGCCTGGCCAGGGAGGCGCGCCATGAACGGCCTCACTTTCGAGCATCCCTGGTATCTGCTCGGACTTTTGGTAGTTGCCGCGGTCACATGGGTGCGGATGCGGGCCTGGCCGGCGACCTTGAAGGTGTCCAGCCTGCATTCGGCGCTGCAGGTCACGCCGACGCTGCGGGTTCGGCTGCGCTGGATTCCCGACGTGTTGCGCACGCTTGCGTTGACCGTGCTGATCGTGGCGCTGGCGCGGCCGCAGGTGGTCGACCAGGAAGTGCTGTCCGGCGAAGGTCTGGATATCATGATTTCATTGGATATGTCTGGCTCGATGAACGCCATCGACATGTCCTCGGACGACATCGCGGCGTTGCAGAGCCAGGGCAAGGAACCGGACAACCGGTTCGAGGCCGCGCGCAGAATCCTCAAGGACTTCATCCGCCACCGCAGGTCGGACCGCATCGGCCTGGTCGTGTTCGGATCCGAGGCGTTCCTGCGTTTTCCGCCGACCCTGGACTATGTGCGGATGCTGAACGCCCTGGATGCGCTGGTGCTCGACGACGGCCGGCGATCGCAGGAGAACCAGGACTCGTGCGGCAACAACTGCACGATCAACGGCTCGGGCACGGCGATCGGCGATGCTTTGAACCGGGCGTACATGCGCCTGGATAAAGCGAAATCCCGGTCCAAGATGGTGATCCTCATCACCGACGGCAAGCAGGAAGGCGGACGGATGGATCCGCTGACGGTGCCGAAGTACATCTCCGCGCAACCTCAGAAGGATCGCGTGCGGATCTTCACGTTCCAAGTCGGTTCCGGGCGCGAGACCCGCCTGCCCGCCCTGGATCCGCTGACGGGCCGGCCGCTCATCGATCGCTTCGGCCGCCAGGTCTACCAACGTCCTGACCGGCCCTTTCCCATCGATCCTGAACTGTTGCGCCAGATTGCCGACCTGACCGGCGGGCATTTCTACGACTCGTACGACGCCGAGAAGTTCGCCAAGGACTTCCGCGACCTCGAGAAGACGACATTTTCCGTGAAGGTCCACACCAACCGCAGCGAGCTGTTCTATCCGTGGCTCATGGCGGGATTGGCGTTGCTTGGCGTGGAATTGCTGTTGCGCCGCACGTGGCTGCGCGTGGTGCTGGGCTGACATGACGGACACGATTACGTTCGAACATCTGCAAAGGCTTTGGCTCCTGGTCGCAGTGGCGGGCCTGGTCGCGTGGGCGGCAGTCCAGCACGTCCGGCGCGGTCACATCCTGGCGCGCCTGGGCGAGGGTCCGGTCGTGCAGCGCCTGATCGCCTCGTACTCGCCGCGTCGGTCTGCCATGCGGATCGCTTTGTGGGGCACGGCCTTGGCTCTGCTCGTGGTCGCTTCGGCACGGCCCCGCTACGGCCTGCGCGAAACCGAAGTGAGCAACGCGGGCATCGACGTCGCCATCGTGGTGGACGCGAGCAAGTCGATGTTGGTGAAGGACGTGCTGCCGTCGCGCTTGCAGGGAACTGCGCTGGAGATCAAGGCCTTGCTCGATCGGATGGCCGGCGGCCGGGTAGCGCTGATTCCGTTCGCGGGCATTCCGTTCGTGCAATGCCCACTGACCACGGATCGTGAGGTGATTCTCATGTATCTCGGCGACTTGAAGCCAGAGGACATCCCGGTGGGCGGCACCAACGTCGGCCGCGCCATCACCCTGGCCATCGACACGTTGACGGGCGAGAAGGAGCGCGCCGAGGCCGAGCAGCGCGACAACCTGGTGCCGCAGTTCAAGGGCTCAAAAAACAAGGCGATCGTCCTGTTCACGGACGGCGAGGACCACGAGGGCGCGGCGGTCGAGGCAGCCCAGAAGGCGGCGGCGCAAGGCATCAAGATCTTCACCGTCGGCGTGGGTTCGGCGCTGGGCAACCCCGTGCCGGTACTAGGTTCTGACGGATCGGCGGTCGGCGTGGTGAAGGACGACGCCGGCATGCCGATTTTCTCCAAGCTGAACATGCCGTTGCTGGAACAGATCGCGGCGGCGACCGGCGGCAAGGCGTTGCACTACGGCGGCAAGTCCGTGGTACCGCAACTGTTCCAGGCGTTGGATCAGCTCGAGAAGGCCGAATACAATGCGCAGTTCAAGCAGTTGGGCGAGGACCGCTATCAGGTACTGCTGTTGCCGGCGCTGCTGCTGCTGCTGGTCGATTCGGCGCTGACCAATCGAAGGCGTGGACGGCGCGGGCGCAACAGTGACGCGAAGGCCAAGAGCGCTCCTAGTCAAGGGAAATCACGTGCGGCCATCGCGGCGTTGCTGCTTTGCCTGGGTCTGTTCGGCCTGACGCGCCCAGCCCTGGCGGTGCCTGCCTGGCTGCAGCACGAGAATGGCGATATCCGCGAAGGCCGTGAAAAGCTGGAGCAAAAGCAGTACGGCGAGGCGCTGAAGGCGTTCCAGGAAGCGCAGGCGACCCGGCCGGAGCACGTGCTCATCTGGTACGACATCGGGCTGGCGCAGGCCGCGATGGGGGCCTGGCAGGACGCCATGACCAGCCTGGCGCGCGCGTTGGGCGGCCTGCGCGAGCACTCACCGGCGCTCGAAGCCGACATCCATTACGCGACGGGCACGTTGCAACTGCAGTGGGCCAGCCAACTCGATGCGAACGCGCGCGGCAAGAAGGTCGAGCCGGCCAAGGAACCGGCCAAGGGCAAGGCGCCGGCCGCCGCCAAGCCGGAAGAAGCGCAAAAGCCTGCACCGGAAGAGGATCCGCTGCCACACTACCGTTCCGCGGTGACCAGTCTGGAGCAGGCGTTGTTGGCCGATCCGACCCGAGTGGCGACGCGGCGCAACCTGGAAATCGCCCGACTCGGCGCCTTTCCGCCGTGCCGGAACCGCGACAAGAAGGACGAACCCAACGATCAATTCGCCCAGGCAACGCCCGTCGCTTTTGCCGAAGGTCAGCGCGAACAACCGTTGGAGGAACGCGCCTGTCCCGAGGATCGCGATCTGTTTCGCATCGAATTGCAGCCTGGCGATCGCTTTTCGGCCAAGGTGGCGACCAAGGCGGACCCGAACCCGGTCTCGGATCCGGACGGTGGCTCGGGAGCGCCGGCGCGTCTCGGCCTGCAACTGCTCTCCGCGGATGGGAAAGACCAATTGCGGGGCGCGCCCCAGGGTCAGCCGCCGCTGGATGCCGTGGATCTGGGCAAGGTCGACAGCAAGCAAACCGTGCTGGTCGACGTGCGCAACGTGGCCGAGGTCGAAACCCCTTACGATCTGACGCTCAAGCTGTTGCCAGCGTGCCAGCGTATCGAGGACAAATTCGAGCCCAACGATACGCCGCAACAAGCCCGCGCCATTCCGATCGGCCAGCCGGTCAAGGGTCGGCTGTGCCCGGTGAACGACGACTACTTCTCGGTGATGATGCAACCCGAGCAGGGTCTCGTCGTGCACGCCAAGGCGAAAGTGGACATCGGGACGGACAAGATCGAGCTGGAAGTACTGGATCCCTCAGGCAACGTCGTGGCGCACGGTCGACCGGGCAAGGACGGGCTGACCGCGCGGCTGGCCTATGCGCAGGAAGCGGGAGCCTACGTCGTGCAGGTGCGCGGCGGCATCGACACCGAGGCGGATTACGATCTGGGCGTGGAAGTACTGCCGCCCTGTCGAGAGCGCGACGATCGCTACGAGGACAATGATCAGGCGCTGCAGGCCAACCCGCTGGACGCGTCGATGATCGAAAAGCCCTTGGATCAGTTGCAGCTGTGCCCGGGTGACGACGACTGGTACGCGGTGGACCTGCAGGCCGGCGAGAGTCTTTTCGTGGACCTGCAGGCGGCGGTGGAGGAACTGCCGGACGTGCAGGATCTGGCCGGCGCGCTCACGGTCGAGGTGTACGACGAACGGGGCGTGCAGTGGGGCAAGGCGGTGGGCGGACCGGTGTCGCAGGGCGGCGCGGTGGTGCGCACGACGGCCGTGTTGGCGCCTCCGCCGGGCAAGTATCGGGTGCGCGTGACGGGCGGCGGGGTGGCGGGGCCGACGTTCCCGCTGCCGCCGCTGCCGCCTGGGTCGGTGCAACTGACTTCTCCGCAAGGCAATCCTGGCGCTCAGCCGGATCCTGACGATGCGGATCCGGGCATGGCGCCGGGGCCTGCGCTGCCGCCTGCGCCGCAACCGGGCATCACCGCGACGCCGCGGCCGGGGTCGCTGCCCCCGGGGCTGATGCCGCCGGGTTCGGGGCCGGGGTCGGGTTCGGGTTCGGGGTCGGGGTCGGGGCCGGGTTCGGGGCCGGGGCCGGGGCCGGGGTCGGGGCCGGGCAATCCGCAGGGACCGGCTGCCGAGCCGCAAGCGCCTGTTCCGCATGTGATCCTGCCACCTGGAACGGTCGTGCCGGAGGTGGATCGGGCCCAGGCACGGCTGGACCTGCCGTACACGCTGAAGTTGCGCATCCTGCCGCCCTGCCCCGCGGGCAACGACGAACTGGAGCCGAACGACAGCGCCGCGGCGGCCAAGCCTTTGGAAGTCGGCCAGGAACAGCTGATGCGCATCTGCAAGGGCGACCAGGACTGGGTGCAGATCGCGCAGAAGGCCGGGCAGAATCTGCAGATCTCGGCGCGCTACGACCTGTCGCACGGGCCGATTTCGATGGAGGTCTTCGACGAGGCCGGCACGCAGTCGATCAGCAAGGGTGAACGACGTGGGGCCGAAGGGGCCAAGGGAGCGCCGGCCGATGACACGCCCGAAGCGCGCAAGGGCCGGACTTCGATGACGGCGGCGGGGATTCCTGGCGGCAAGGCCGATCGGCTGGTGAAAGTGCGGCTGGGCGCCGACAAGGACGTGGAGAACTTCTACGTGTTGCGCGTCGAAGAGCCGCCACCGCCGAGCGACAAGGGCCAGGACAAGGACAAGGACAAGAAAGACGACGACAAGCAGGACCAGGACAAGAAAGACCAGGAGAAGAAGGAGCAGGACAAGAAGGACCAGGAGAAGAAGGACGAGCCCAAGCCGGACGCCCAGGAGCGGGAACGGTTGAAGCAGCAGATGCAGCGCAACGATCACGACCCGCAGAACCTGGAGGCCCTGGAGGCCATGCGCAAGTCACAGTTCCGCAACGAGACTCCGGCCAAGGACTGGTAGAGGCTGGTGCAAACGAAACCACGCGATCGCAACGGCGCGGCCAAACTGCGGGCGATGGCTCGGCTCGTCGGACTGGCGCTGCTGGCGGTGCCGGGCCTCGCGTTGGGCCAACAGACGACCGTGGTTTTGGAGGCGCAAGCGACGCGGCTTTCGGTCGACGACGAATTGCAGGTGCGACTGCGGGCGAGCGGCGAGTACGACGAGGTGACCGACCTGCAGTCCGAGGGCTTCGATTTCCGCCAGTCCGGGCACCAGACGTCAGTGAACTTGATTGGTTCGCAGATGACGCGGACGGAAAGCTGGCTGTTCGTCGGCACGCCGCGGCGCCCTGGAAAGTACACGATCGGCCCCGTGGTTTTGCGTTTGGATGGTCAGACCGCCGCAAGTTCCAATGCGCTGCAAATCGAGGTGGTCGGCAATGATCCCGCCGCGGCGCCGGGCCAGACGCCGCAGCAGGCGACGGACATCCACACCTACGCCGGCCAGCCGGTGTTCGTGCGGCCCCAGCTTTCGACCCACTCGCCCTACGTGGGACAACCGTTTGTCTTGACATATGAATTGTACTGGACGCGGTCGATGAACATCCGCAACATCCGCCTGGTGACCGCGCCGAAGTGGGGCGATCTGGACGTCGAGGACCTGCTGCCCAAGGAGCACTCGGAGCAGACCGTGTCGGTCGAGGGCCGCGTGTACCAGCGGTCGATGACCCAACAAGTCCTGCTGACCTCGCCGAGCGCGGGCAAGGTGCGCGTCGAAGGCCCGGGATTTCGGGTCGAATTGGCGGACCTGTTCGATTCCAAGGTGCGCAAGGTCGCTTCGCCGGTGCTGGACATCGAGGTGCGACCGGTGCCGAGCGCGGGCCGGCCGAAGAGCTATATCGATGGAAACGTGGGGCGTCTGACCCTGACCGGCTCGCTGACCCGGCCTGATTCCGGCGGCACGGGTGGGACGGTGGCGGTGCAAGGCGAGGCCCAGACGGGCGAACGCCTGCAGTTGGAGTACGTCGTCAGCGGGGACGGCAACCTGCTGGGTCTGTTGCCGATCGTGCCGCCAGGTGTGCCTGGGATGCACGCCGAGACGCTGCAAGGGAGGCCCGACGCCGGCGTGCAACGGACGGCTTCGGGCACCGAAGGCAAGCGCACCTGGCAGGCGGTGGTCAGCTTCGCGCGGCCCGGGCGGTACCTGATTCCGGCGCTGGAATGGACGGCGTTCGATCCTTTCGCTGAAAAGTTCGTGACGTCCAGTGCAGGGGCGTTCGAGGTGAATGTCCAAGGCCCCGTCCAGGAGGCCGACCTGGCGACTCCGACGGCAGAGGATGGCTCGGTCGCGGCGGGCAGCGCGACGAAGCCTCTCGTGGTGGCGGCGTCCGCGCGTCTGCGGCCGATCGCGGCCACGGCCCGGTTGGCGACCACGCCGCGCCGATCGTGGGTGCACGGGCCCCTGCTCGCGTGGCTGGTGGCCCTGCCGTGGCTGGGCGGCCTGTTGCTCGCGGCCTGGGTGGCGCTGCAGCGGCGGACGACCCGGGCGGCGCCGCAACGGCAACGGCAGCAGGCCCTGAAGCGCGCGCAGGATCAGCTCGAGGCCTCCCGTTCACTCGGTCCCGACCGCGGCTATGCAGCCCTGCGCGACGCGGTAGCCACGTACCTTCAAACGGTTGCGGGCCTGCACCCAACCGGGTTGACGGAGCACGCGCTGGCGGATTGGCTGCGCACCGAAGGGGCCGAAGCCGCGGCCGTCGATCAACTGATGGTCGAGCTGCAGCACTGCGACTTCGCGCGTTTTGCCCCGGGTGGCGATCGGGCGATCGACCTGGAGCAGACCGCGCGACGCATCAGCGAAGTGCTGGCGCGCCTGGATCCAGGTCTGCTGGCACCGCGTCGACCGGGTTCGGCCCCGGGCGTCGGCGCGTTTCTGTTGGGCGCGGCGCTGCTGCTGCTGCCTGGGCAAACGCAGGCAGCGACCCTGGACGAGACTTTTGCTGCAGCCAACCGGGCCTACGTGGCCGGACAGTACGAGCAGGCGCAGAAGGGTTACCAAGCGTTGCTGGAACACGACGTGCCGGCGCCGGCCATCCACTACAACCTGGGCAACACGCTGGTGCAGCAAAAGGAACTGGGGCGCGCTATCGGCCACTACGAACAGGCGCTGCGGGGCCTTCAGGCCGGGAACCTGTTCGAAGGGCCGGACGATCCGTTGCGCGCCGACGTCGTGCACAACCTGGGGCTCGTGCGGGCGGAACTTGCGGATCGGGCGCGCAAGAACCACGCGACCTTGCACGTGTTCGACGAGGCACCGGAGCTGGACGTGGTGCTGGCACGGGCGGCGCCGGAACCATTGCTGGGGGCGCTGGCGCTGTTGGGCGGTTTCGGGGCGCTGGCGCTCATCGCCTTGCGGGTGCTGAGGAAACGTCCGGGCGAGGCGACCACGCTGTGGACCGGCGTTGCGCTGTGCCTCGTGCTGCACGTGGCCAGCCTGGCGTGGCTGTGGCAGGCGGGCCGGGTGCGCGCCAACGTCGTGCAAGCCGTGGTGGTGCAAGAGGATGCCACGCTGGCGCCCTGCGTGGGCGGCGGCGAGACCATGGGGTTGCCGGAAGGTCTGCTGGTGCGCCGACTCGCGGAACTGCCGGACGGAAGGATGGAAGTGCGGCTGCCAAACGGGCGCGAAGGCTGTCTGCCCGCGCTGGCGCTGTACGTCGAACGTTGAGGCTCGGTCCTCAGCGTGAGAGACGTGCAAGAACCCGGCGATGCAGATATCCTGGCGTTGGATTTGCCGCGCCTTCCTCAACTGCTCCGACTCCCGGTCACGCCCGCATGCGCCCAACCTTGCTGATTCGTTCTGCCAACCTCCGCGTGCGCCTTGCCGCGTTCGCGCTTGCCGGCCTGTTCGCCGGCCTGTCCGGCTGCGGTCGCAAGGCCGTCGAACCGGCGCCCGCGCAACCCGCCGTCCACGCCAACCAGGAAGCGGTTTCTGCCCCGGCACCCGCACCTGCGAAAGGGCCCGGTGGCCCGAGGCCGTGGCAGGACGTGCTGCCCGAGGCGGCGCGCTGGCCGGAACTCGTGGCCGTGGACGTGCTGGTGCTGGCCGACGCTCCTGTGCTGGATCCGACGGCTGGTGCCGCGGTGCTCGCGCCCTTGACCACCGCCTGGCGGGCGTTGCCGGGGGTCGTCCACGTCTACACCCGCGCGCTGGACGGCCAACTTCGTGCAGTGGTTCGTTTTTCTCCGGGCACGCCGCCCGAACGCGCTCGGGCGTCGGTGCAGCAGGCGTGGCAGGCGCAGCAGCCTGAGTCGGTCGCCGTGCCGCGGATCCAGGCTATCGGTCGGTCCGCGCGGACCCGACTGGCGATTTCGGTGCTGGCCCCGGGCGGCAGGCAGGAGGCGACGGCGCAGATCGCGGCCTATGGCGCTGCGGTGCTGCAAGCCGTCGAGGGCGTGACCCGGCTGTCGGTGGCCGGCGCGGTGCGGCCCTTCCTGCAGGTCGAAGCGTTGGCTCCGGAACTGCAGGGCAATCACCTCGCGCTGACCGATCTCGTCCAGGCGCTTCTGGTGCCGCTGACTGGTGTCGCGGCGACCGATCCGGTGGCGGCCGTGCGCAGCGCGTTGAGCGAGGTGAAGCTCGGCAACCAGCCGGATTCGCCGAAGATCGCAAGGGTCGTCTCGTTCGCTCCGGGCATCGGCGAACCGGTGCGAGAGGCGCGCAACGGTCACCTGCCGGTCACAGCGCTGCTGTTCGACGCCGCGCCCCAGCAAACCGACGGTGCCTTGGTCACGGCCAGCAACACCTGGCGGCGGGACCCTGCGCGCGCCAAGGAGTTTGCAGGCACCGACTTGCACACGCAGTTCATCGGCAATGCCTACCGCTACGCACTGCGCTGCCGCGACAAGCCCGAAGCGATCGCGGCCCTGAGCCAGCGCCTGCAAGCGGTGCGCCTCGTGCCGGACGTGGTGAGCGTGTTCGCGACACAAGGTACTGACGGTATTCCGGAAACGCTGGACGTCGACGGTAACGGCGGGCAGGTCTGGACGGTCTGGGTAGGGGCGAGCGCGCCGCAGATGGAAGTGGTCCTGCGCGGCGTGCACGATCGCCTGGCGCTGGACGCGGACGGCAAGCCCGGGCCGTGGCTGGTGCATCCGTTGCCGGCGGATTGGGACACGGCGCTCGGTTGGCTCCTGAATACCCAGGCTTCGGGGGCGCTGCTGGCCTCGGCACCGAATCCGGGTCTGCTGGCGCCCGTGATCGGCGCGGTTTCGTCGGTCATCCAGCGCAGTGCCGCCGTTTGGCAGGTGCGCAGCGGGCCGGCGCGCCATCCACCCGGACCGCTGTGGGCGCGCCTGCAACAGGACACAGCGCGAACCCTGCCAGCTGACGCGGTGGCGCTCGCCCAAGGCCTGACGCAGGGGGCGAAATGGCTGGGCGAGCAAGCCGGCGTCGCCATCTGGCTGGCCCTGCCTGGCGGTGTGCGTCAGGCCCAACAGGTCAACATACCCGTGGCGCGGCAAACGCAACCCGGATCCAAAGCGCAACGGATGGTGTCCCTGGGTGATCTCCAGCAGCCGCCCTCGACCGAGCCGGTACTCGATCGCGTGGATGTCGACGGTCGCCCAGCGCTGTGGCTGGCTGCGGACGTACGCAGCGATTTGGCCGATGGGTTCGCGGAGTCCTTCTGGGATGCGGTCGAGCGCACGGTGGATCCGAGCGGGGGTCTGCGCGTCGAGCCGCTGCTGACCCGCGCCCAGGCATTGGCTTCGGAGGCGGGGCGGTGACGACGTGCCGGTCGGCAACCGAGCGCCAAGTCAGTCTTTTCGCGCTCGTGTGCGTGTGGCTCGCCGCATGCGGTGGGTTGGACGACTCGGCTCCGACGCAGGCCCCGGTGGCGAAGTGCGTCACTGTCGAAACGCGCCTGCAACCGCTGGTGGATCTGGCCAACCAGGGGCGGCTGAAGCACATTGCCCTGTTGGTGCAACACGACGTCGATGAACCGAGCCAGCGCGCGCTGGTTCGCCTGGTCCTGGCGATCGGCGCCGCATTACCGCCTGGGTCCGCGCACAAGCTGCCCAAACTCGTAGCGGATCCGAACGCGGCGAACATCGGCCCGCTGCTGGTCGCGCTGCTCGGCTCGCTGCCCGGCCAGCCCGACGCCCAGCCGCCGGTGCCGCCGCAGACCGATGAGATGGCGGCGTTTTCCGCGATCGTGCGCTCCTGCCACCCGCCCGAGCTGTTTCAAGCCATGACCGGACTTCTGCGCGAGCCGGACTTGCCGGGCGCGGTCGATCTGCTGCTCGGGGCCAGCGCGCAAGCGGGACCGCAGCTGCGGCAGGGGTTGAAGGCCGCGGGCGTGCAAGGGCGGCCAGGTTTCATGGCGCTGGTGCGCGACGCCTTGACCTCGATCGCGGCGCCGGGTTTCGAGGTCCAGCCGCTGCTCAACGCCTTGCAAGGCTTGGCGGATCCGCAACATCCCGGGGCTATCGACGCGTTGGCCCTGCTGCTACGGCGAGTCGGCGAAGATCACGAGGGCAAGCCGACGCCGCTGCGTATTCAAGCGATCCAGGGACTTGCCGCGTGCATCCTGAAGGCCGACCCGCAAGACCGCGTCGCGGGCCACCTGTACGATGTGCTGCTGACTCCAGCGGCACCGACCGAGGTGGCCTTGCCGCACGTCCCGACGCCGACCGCGACGGGTCCGAGCCAGACGGGTGAACTGCTGGCGCTGGCTGCGTTTGTCACCGAAGTGTTGGCGGCGGACGAGGCGGCGCGCGAGGCGTTGGCGCAGGTGCTCGGGCTCATCCTGCGGCCGGATCTGGCCACCGCGGCGATTCCGGAACTGTTGGATCTCGTTCAGTCCCAAGCGCTGATCGGCGTCATCGCGCTGCTCGGCGATCTGATCGAACAGCCGTGCCGATCCGGAGCTGACCAGTGACCCGGGCCAGGTTGCCGGTCGAGTCGGTCGCGTGCTGCCTGGCGGCCGTCCTCTGCCTGGCCTGCCCTGCACTCAGCCATGCCAGCGTATTCGAGATGTTCGGGGCCAGCCCGCGCGCGGTCGGCATGGGCGGCGGCATGTCCGCGGCGGCCAGCGGAGGCGAGGCGGCCTTTCACAACCCCGCGCTGCTGGGCGGCGCGACTCTCGGCAGCGTCTGGGCCGGCTACTCGTTCACGCGCTTTTCGCTCGACGTGCAACTGGCACGCCCGGCCTGCACGAACGGCTACCTGGCATGCAATGGCCAATACGTCGCCGGCTTTTCCTCGCGCGAACCGCAGTTACCTAAAGATTCCAGCGCATTCGAGTTCGGCTGGACGTACCCACTGGGCGGCATCTTTCGCCATCGCGTGGTGTTCGGCGCCGGCCTCGCGTTGCCTGGCGGTCACCTGATCCGCATCTCGGGCGCCGACCCGCAAACGCCCAACTTCGTGCAATACGAGGGCATGCCGGATCGCATCGCCTTCCTTTTTGCCGGAGCGTGGCGCGTCACCGACTGGTGGTGGGTCGGCGTCGGCACGCAAGTCCTGGCCGTGCTGGACGCCGGCATCGAACTCGGCCTGGACCCGACCAACCACGTGATGGAGCACGCTTCGGTCCGCATCGGCCTTGCGCCGCGTGCTCGCTTGACCGCTGGCACCGCGCTGCATCCGATCCAGCAGTTGTGGCTTGGCATCAGTTACCGACAGCAACTTTCGCTCGAGTACAAGATTCCCACCAAGATCGACGTGGGCAAGCCGGCGACCATCGCGATCGATCTGGGCCACGAAACGCTGTTCACGCCGGATACCCTGCACGTGGGCGCGGCCTGGCAGGCGCTGGGCGGGCGGTTGCTGGTCACCGGCGATCTCGGGTTGTCGCTGTGGTCGCAGGCGCCAGATCCCTCTCCTTACGTGGCGTTGCGCACGAGCGGGCCAGGCGTCGACGCGCTGGGACTGGGACCGGCTCTGCAGGTGGGCACGGACTCGCCGCCGGTGCGCCTTCAATTCGTGGACACGTGGACACCTTCGCTGGGCATGGAATGGCATGCCGGCGATTTCCGGCTGCGTGGCGGCGTGCAGTACCGGCCGACGCCTGCCCCGCGCGCGGCGGGTCCGTTCAACTACCTGGACAACGACACGGTGGCGGTCGGTGCGGGCATCGGCTGGCGGTTCGGCAACCATCCCGAGGATGTGCGCGCCAGGATGCTGCGGATGGACGATCCAGCGGGACCACCGGCGCCCCTGCACGTCGACCTGGCAGTGCAGTACCTGAACTTGGCGCGACGGACGATCCACAAGCAGGATCAGCAAGATCCGGTGGGCGATCTCTCGCACGGCGGCTCGGTCTGGCACCTGGCGCTGGCCGTGGGAGCTTCCTTCTGATCGTCTGGACGCAGGTAGCTCATTGCGCA
>CAYHHL010000064.1:0-18891 GCA_964356325.1 uncultured Enterobacteriaceae bacterium
GCGTCCCGGGGCGTTGTCCGCCAGCAGCCACGCCGCCAGTTGCGCCGGGTCCAACTCGCCCGCCACCGCCGACCAAAGCACCTTGGCTTTCAGCCCCAGCAGCGTCGTGCCCAAGTGGTGCAGCGCCCAGGTGAAGTCCGCGCGATCGGCCACCACGATCTTCAGTTCGTCCTGCGCGCGCAAGGTCTGCAGGTCGGGCCACAGGTTGCGCTCGCTTTCGTGGGATCCCGGGCATTTCAGGTCGGCGATCACGGTCACGCGCGGGTCCAGGTGCGCCACCGGATACGCCCCGCTCGTTTCCAGCAGCACCTCGAAGCCCGCGTCGCACAAGGCAATGAGCAAGTCCGGCGTGTACTTCTGCGCCAGTGGCTCGCCGCCCGTCACCTCGACCAGGGGCACGGCCAGGTCGCGCGCTTGCTGCACCACTTCGGCGATCGTGCGGCGTTCACCCGCCGAAAAGCTGTATTCCGTGTCGCACCACCGGCAGCGCAATGGGCAGCCCGCCAAGCGTACGAAGGTGCAAGGCCGCCCGGCGTGGCTCGATTCGCCTTGGATCGACGCGTAGATCTCGGTCACGCCCAGGCGCGGCTCCAGGCTCGTCGCGCTCAGCAACGTCATGTCGGGCGATCCGTCGAACGGCGCATCACTACGGGTTCGGTCGCTTCGTCGCGGTTGCGTTCGTACACCATGCGCAGGCCGTCCAGCGTCAGGAACTCGGAAACCTCTTCGATACAAGAGGTTTCCTTGGCGATCAACGGCGCCAGACCTCCCGTTGCGATGACCGACGCCGGCTCGCCCAGCGCTTCGATCAGCCGCGCCACCAGGCCCTCGACCAGCGACACGTAGCCGAACACCAGCCCCGACTGGATCGCCTGCACCGTGGTCTTGCCCACCACGCTCGGCGGTCGCACCACTTCCACGCGCGGCAACTTGGCGGCGCGGGCGAACAGGGCGTCCGCGGAAATGCCGATGCCCGGCGCGATGACCCCCCCCAAGTATTGGCCTTTGCGGTTGACGAGGTCGAACGTCGTCGCGGTGCCGAAGTCCACGACGATGCACGGCCCCTTGCGGCTTTCGTACGCGGCGATGGAGTTGACGATGCGGTCGGCGCCGACCTCGCGCGGGTTGTCGACCAAGATGGGCATGCCGGTGCGCGTGCCGGGACCGACCAGGACTGGCGGCTTGCCGATGCCACGTCGGCACACCTCCTCGAACACGGTGGTCAGCGGCGGCACCACCGAGCCGATCACCGCCTGGCCCAGGTCGCTGAAGGCAAAGCCGCGCTGCTGCAGGAGCATGTGCACGAGCGCGGAGTATTCGTCCGAGGTCGAATTGCGCCGACTTTCGATGCGCAGGTGGTCGAGCAAGACCGTGCCCCGGTAGATCCCGAGCACGGTGTTGGTATTGCCGACGTCGATGGCGAGAAGCAACGGTTCGGTCATGGCCAGGCATACGCGGCAAACCGGACCGCGGCGGGAATGCTACCGCGCGCCGAGGTTGGCTGTCATCCGCTGGCTGCTCGGGCTACGCTGCGACGATGCTCGATCTCGACGCCCAACCTCTGCCTTTCGATGCCGGGGTCTTCCACGCCCGGTTGGCCCGAGACGGCTTGCTGTGGGCGCCCGTCCTGCACCGGCCGCTGGTGGACTCGACGCAAACGCTGCTGCGGCGCCAGTTTGCCGAACAGCCCGGCCTGCCCGGCTACTGGCGCGCGGCGATTGCGGACTTGCAGACCGAGGGCCGCGGGCGAACCGGTGCGCCCTGGCTGGCTGAACCGGGCGCTGGGCTGCTGATGACGCTGGGGGCGGTGCTGGCGGTCGGACCGACGCTGTTGCCGCGGGCTTCGCTGGTAGCCGGGCTGGCGATCGCCGAGGCGCTGGGGCCGACGGTGCGGGTGAAGTGGCCCAACGACCTGTTGGTGGCGACGCCCGACGGCTGGCGCAAACTCGGCGGAATCCTGTGCGAACGGGTGGGCGGCGCGTGCGGCGATACGGTGTGGCTGTGCGGTATCGGCATCAACGTGCAGGGCGTGCCCGCGGCCATGGCGGCAACGGCGACCAGCCTGCAAGATCTCGGGATGGCGCGCGATCTGAGCGAGTTGGCGGCCGATCTGGCCATGGCGGTGCGGCGCGGCGTGGCGGCGTGGCTGGATCGCCACGGGCAGTTGGACGTGCTGCGGCTCGACGCGCGGCTGGCGTTCGTGGGCGAGCCGATCGAGATCGACCTGGGGCCGCTGCAGGGCCGACGCGAGGTGGTGCTGCAGGGCGTGGACGTGACCGGCGCGCTGCGGGTGCTGGGGCCGGCCGGGCATGAGGTGGTGCAGCCGCTTTGTATTACCGCGGCGCGGGGAGAACTGCCGTGGACAGCCTAGCGAACGATTTGGCCCCAAAACGCCAACAGGCGGCAGCCCTTCCAAGGCATGCCGCCCGCGGCCCTCTATCGCTGAGTGCGGCTGTGGTCAGTGCTGCCTCTTGCCCTTCTCGATGAGCTCCTTGACCCGCTGACCGCCCTTGTGGCCAATCTGCGAGTAGTGGTCCTTCGGCAGTTCGCCCGACGCCACTTCCTGCTTGACCGCTTCGCCACCCTTCTGGCCAATCTGCTGGTAGAAGTCCCGGGGTAGTTCACCCGAGCGCACTTCCTGACTGGTCGTCTCGCCGCCCTTGCGCCCGGCCTCGCGGACGCTCATGTCGCCACTTCTCTTCTTGCCCGCGTTCTTCGCGTTGTCCGTGCTTGCGCGTGGTGCCATCGTAGCCTCCTGAACAGTGGAACATCACGATGAAAACGTTGGGTCACTTCGACGAGCGCTGCTTGCCCTTCGCGATCAGCTCCTTGACCTTCTGGCCGCCCTTGTGGCCGATCTGCTGATAGTGGTCGGCGGGCAATTCACCGGACTCGACCTTCATCTTGGTGGCTCGCCCGCCGCGTTCCCCGCCGATCTCGCCGCCTTTCTGGCCGATCGTCTGGTAGAAGTCGCGCGGCAGTTCGCCCGACTCGACTTCCTTGCGCGTGGTTTCGCCGCCTTTGCGCCCTGCCTCCCGCACCGACATCTCGCGCTGCGGGGTTGCCTTGCTCTTGCTGGTCGGCATTGCCTCAACTCTCCTTCCCGGGCGAAATTGAATGGTTAAGCAAGCGGAGGGCGCCCGGGCGGCATCCACGGCAAGCGGTCTTCGGAACGGAACGTCGTTGCACTTGGACACAACACTACGGGGTCGAATCGCGCCGTCCAAGCAAATCGCGCCGGCGTGAACGGGTGTCTCCTGAATTCAAGGCGGAAGTCCGTCCACAGGGACGGCGGCAGGTCGGCTGCGTCCGGGATCCCACGTGGAAAGCCGCCGTTGCGACTTCGCCCTTGTCGCGCGGGCAAGAGGCGTCACGATGACCTGTGTACGTCGAGCAGGAGGTTGCCATGGCACCGAAGGAATACACGTCGGAACAAGTCGCCATCGTGCGCGCACCATCGGAACGTCTAACCCTAATCGGGCCCTTGTTCGGTCCGGGCTTCGTCAACATCTTCGAGCGCGTCGTCGGCCCGGAAGACCATCCCGTGTACGACAATGCCTTGCGAATCCTGGGAGAACGCGAACTGCGATTGCAACAAAAGCAAGGCGCGACCGCTCCCGGCCACACGCGCTGACGATCCCGACTCGGGCCACGACTTTGCGCTCAAGCCTCGAGGTCAGGTTCGATGCGCAGGGAGAAGTCCGCCGCCATCACCGAATGCGTCAGTGCGCCCACGGAAATCAGGTCGACGCCGGTCGCGGCTACTTCGGCCACGCGATCGAGTGTCATGTTTCCACTGGCTTCGATGAGCGCCCGACCGGCCACGCGCGCGACCGCCTCACGCAACTGGGCCATCGTCATGTTGTCGAGCAGCACGACTTCGGCGCCAGCCTGCAGCGCGGCGTCCAGGTCGACCAGCGATTCCACCTCGACCTCGACTTTGAGCAGATGCGATCCTACCAGCCGCGCCTGCCGGATCGCCTGCTGCACTGAACCCGCGGCCATCGTGTGGTTTTCCTTCACCAGGATGCCGGCGTCCAGCGCCGTTCTATGGTTGCTGCCACCGCCCATCCGCACCGCGTACTTGTCCAGGGCCCGATAGCCCGGCAGGGTCTTGCGCGTGTCGGCGATGCGGGTCTGAAACGGTTGCACGGCTTGCACGAAAGCCCGCGTCTGGGTGGCGATGCCGGACAGGCGCTGCAGGAAGTTCAGCGCGGTGCGTTCGCCGGTCAGGATCGAGGCCAACCGGCCCTCGATGCTCAACACGACTTCGCCGCGAGCCACGCTGGCGCCTTCCGGCACCCGCTGGACGACTTTCACTTCGGGATCGACGCGCTTCAACACCAGGGCGAACAGGGGACCGCCGCAGAACACCGACGCCGACTTGGCCGTGACCCGAGCCCGGCCTACGCGCTGCGGATCCAGCGTCGCCTCAGTCGCGTGATCGCCGGTGCCGACATCTTCGCTCAAGGCGAGTTCGATCAGCGCGCGCACGCCGGGGGAATCGAACCACATGGGAGCCTCCTGCCGCACCGCCACGATGCAACGGCGCGGCAGGGTAACCCTTCGCTGCTGCGAGGCAAAGGCAAGCGCATTTGCCCCGTGATTCTACGGCACCGTGGCACCGGGCGGCTTCACCTCGACGTCCACGTGCGCCTCGCCGCCCCGCAGCGCGCGCGCCGTCAGCCGGTGCTTGCCGTCCACCAGCGTCCACAGCAGTCGCTCGCCGGATTGCGTCGCCCGACCCGCGGCCTGGCCATCGACCTCCCAGCGCACCACGTCGGCCGCGTCCGCGCCGTGTGCCACCAGCCCGATCGCCTGACTGTCACTTGGCCGCGCGGAATCGCGAAAGTACACGGACCCTTGCGCGGGCTGCTCGATGCGCGTCCGCTGGCCCGCCAGGCCGATGCCTGGACAGCGCGGCGAGTACTCCAGGGGCGGCTGGGGCAGATGCGTCCGCGCCCAGCTCAGGTAGGGCGTCGGCAGCACGGAGAATACTTGCGTTTCCAGCCCTTCTGGCGGACACGACGGCCCGGCGCGCAACCCGGACCGCCGCTCGATCGCCACCTGTTGGTGCCAGGAGCAGGGCGCCGGACGGTCGGTGGCGCGAAACCACTCGTGCACGGCCTGTGGACAGTGCGCCGTCGCCAGACCTCCCGACAGGGCGCAGATCGGCTGTTCACCCAAGGCCTTCGGCCTGGGGAACGGCTCGGACGGATCGTCGCCCACCACCCGCAGCAGCGCGTCGTGCAGCAGCGGTCCCGCGCCCGTCACGCCCGAGACGCCCAGCATGGCGCTGCCGTCGAAGTTGCCGACCCAGACCGCGACCGTCCACTTCGGCGTCGACCCCACTGCCCAGTTGTCGCGAAAACCTTTGCTGGTTCCAGTCTTGGTCATCGCCGGGAAGGGCAGTTCGAGCGCGCCGTCCCGTCCGAACGCCAGTTGCCGGGCCGCCGGATCCGCCAGCACGTCCACGGTCAGCCATGCCGCTTCTTCACTGAACACACGCAGTTCTGTCTCAGGTGCGACACGCACGGCACCGTCGGGCCACACCACCGCATCCAGCCAGTGCGCGGGCCGGTGCAGCCCGCCGCGCGCCAGGGTCGCGTACGCCGTCGCCAGCTCGAGCAGCGTCACCTCGCCATCGCCCAGCGTCAGCGCCAGGCCGTAATGTCCCGCATCGCGTGCCAGCGAGCGAAACCCCAGCAAGGCCAGGCGGTCTCGCAGCGCCGGTACGCCAATCTTCGCCAGCATCTGTACCGCGGCCATGTTGACGGAATTGGCCAACGCCAGCCGCGCGCGCACCGGGCCCATCCAGGTCTGCCCATAATTGCGCGGCGACCAGGGGCCGTGCTCGGTGGCGAATTGCGCGGGCAGGTCCGGCAGCACGGTCGCGGGCGTGTGACCGAGATCGAACGCCGCGGCAAAGGTGAACGCCTTCATGGTCGAACCGGGCTGTCGCAGCGATGTCGCGCCGTTGTTCGCGCCGAGGTGGGCCAGATCCGTGTAGTCGCCCGAGCCTACCATCGCCCGCAGTTCGCGCGTCGCGTTGTCCAGCACCACCACCGCGGCGTTGCCGACGTGGCGCGCGCGCAGATCCGCCAGATGGCGTGCAACGATCGGCTGCAGATCGCGCTGCAGGTCCGCATCCAGGGTCGTGCGCAGGGCAATCGGCTTGTGGGTCATCAGCGGCGCCAACTGCCCGGCCACCCAGTCGGCGAAATGCGGGGCGCGCATGCTCAATGGAGTCGCGGCGATGCGGATCGGCTGGTCCAGCGCCGCCTCTAGCGCCGGGGCATCGATCGCCCCGTTTTCCCGCATCTGCGCCAACAGTCGCCGCTGCCATTTTAGCGCGCGCGTCGGTTCCTGCAACGGATCCAGCCAGGTCGGCGCACGCGGCAGCACCGCCAGGTACGCCGCCTCCGCCAGGGTCAAATCGCGCGCGGGCTTGCCGAACAGGGTGCGCGCCGCCTCCTCGCTGCCCCGCAACAGGCCGCCGTAGGGCGCGAAGTCCAGGTACCACTGCAGGATTTGGCGTTTCTGCCAGCGCGCTTCCAGGTGCAGCGCCTCGACCGCTTCCACAGCTTTGTGCCAGGCGTCGCGCCGCCGAGGCTGCATCAACTTCACCAACTGTTGCGTCAGCGTCGAGGCGCCCGAGGTCACCCGCCCATGCCGCAGGTTGCCCAGCGCCGCGCGCCCGATGGCCAGCGGATCGACACCCGGATGTCGCCAGAACCTTTGGTCTTCAGCGGCCAGAGTCGCGGCGATCAGGTGGGGCGACACTTCCGCCAAGGGCACCGATCGCGCGCGCGTGTGCAAGGCGCCAGTGAAGGCCCGCAGCGGTTGGCCGTGCCGATCCAGCAGCCGCGTCGAGGCATAGCGTTGGCGCAGCACGTCGCCCGGCCGATCCGGTGCCAGCCAACCGCCGCGCAGCGCCAGCCATGCGCCCGCAGCGACCAGCGTCAGGATCGCAAACCGTTTCCAGCGCATCACTTCACAGTCAGCGCGATCGGGCCGGAAGTGCCGAATACTTCGGGGTTGTACATCGCCTCGGCACGGGCTCCGTGGGCGGTGAACTGGCCGCGCGTGGTGGCCCTGGCGACGTAGCCGAAGGTGTGCAAGCCCGGGCTCAGTTCATCCATGAAGAAGCGGACTTCCCCCTTGGCAAATTCGCGGAAGCTGGCCTGCTCCGTCGCCAGCCCTTGGCGTGCGCCCGACACCGCCGCGAACTGGCGCTGCACCGCCTCGGAACTCGTCGCCAGTTGGAAATCCACTGGTTCCAAGCCGGCCGGCAGCCTGTCCACGATCGCCACGTAGTTGCGCGTCGCGTCCGCCACCACCGTCACCAGCACCATCACCTGTTCGCCGCGCTCGAACTCGGTCCGCCCGGTCTGGCCCTGGCCGTCGATCACCGTCCGCCGCACCAGCAGCCCGGCATTGCGCGCGACTTCGGCCTCCCCTTTGGGCGAATACGTATAGCGCATGCCGTAGTACAGCACGCCCGCGCCTTGCTTGCGCAGCACCAGAGGCACAGTCCCCGCTGGCAGATCCCGGGTCGCCGTGAACGTCTGCACCGACTCGAACGTCCGCTGGTGAAACGCGCCCTTGCCCAGCGACTTGCCGGCCAACTGCACGTCCAGATCGAAGTCCGGCGCGGTCTTCTCCACCTGCTCGAACCAGCGCGTCAGGGCCCGCAGCGCCCAGGCGTTGTCCTGCGTGGTCGCCCAGCGATCGTCGTGCCTTTGCCCGATCAGCCAGCGCGCCACCTTGGGCGCCAGCGGATGGTCCGGTTGCACCCGCAGCATCAGGTCGAGCAGCAGCGCGTTGGTCCGCACCTCGCTCGGCCACAGCCCTTGCAGCCAAGGATCGCGCGGTTGCGGCAGCGACGCCATTTCGCCGTCCAGGTGCAACTGTCGCGTCAAGTCGTCCAGCACCGCCAGCGCTTGCGCTTTCTGCCCGCCCAGCGCCGCCGCCCGCCCGAGCAGCAGTTGCGCATCCGCCGGCAGCCTGCCGCGATTCGCCAGCACTTGCGCGAGGTAGCCAGCGTCGGCATGGCCGATGTCGGCCAGAGCCGCGAGATACAGGGCGCGCGCCGAGTCGAACTGCACCTCGTTGTGGTAGTTTTGCCCCTGTTTGGCGTCGAGCTTGGCGCGCAGGTAGGCCGCACCTTCGCGAAACACCGTCGGATCGACGCGATGGCCGCGCGCGTCAGCCTCGTGCAGCACCGTCAGCGCCCACGCCGTCGCCTCGGCATCGGCCCGTGCGGCGTCCGGCCACAGCGCAAACGCTCCCGGTTCCGCGCCCCGCATCGCCAGCAAGCGGCCGATCGCGGCATCGATCAGCCCAGGCGTGGTCTTGGCCTTGTCCGGGAACAGCTTGAAGTCGCGGGAAAACTGCTCGACGTACAGCAGCGCCAGCAGTCCCGATGCCACTTGCTCCGTGCAACCGTATGGATATTGGACGAGCCACTGCAGGCCCGACTGCAGCCCCGCGAGCCCGGTCGAAGCCAGCGTCACGGTCAGCCCGCCGACATCCTCGTGCGCCCGGGTCGATTTCTGCAGCGTTTGCATGATCGTAGCCGTCGCCAGGCCATAAGTCGCCGTGCTCTCCAGCGGGCGCGGATCGGTCACCAGCAGCGTATCGATCAGCGCGTCGCCGTGCGGACCAGCCTGCACTTTCAGCGCGATCGTCGGCGTGCCCGGCTTTTCGGCGACCACCGTGAAGGTCTCCTCGCGACTGCCGTTCGCCACCGCCTGCACCGGCCGGGTCGCCGCGCCCAAAACCTTCAGCCCGGCGCCCACTTCCAGGCTGAGAGTGCCGTCCAGCGCCTGCGCCGTGGTGTTGCGCAAGGTCGCCGCCAGTTCGAAGCGATCGCCCACCTGCACCGCATGCGGCAAGGACGTCAGCAGCATCAGGGGCTTGGAGACCTTCACCGCCTTGTCCGCACTGCCGAACTGGCTGGGACCGTCGATCGCCACCGCCATCAGCCGAAACGTCGTCAGGTTGTCCGGCAAGGTGAAGTGGCCGCGCGCGATGCCGTCCGGTCCCGCCTGCAGCGCGTCGGCATAGAACGCTACGTCGCGGAACTTGCCGCGGAATGCCGCCGCGCCACCGCCACCGCCGTCCGCGCCTTTCTCCTCGCCGACCCGCCCGCGCACCAGATTCTCGATCGCCGCATAGTTGCGCACGCCCAGCTCGGTCTTGGCATACAAAGCCTGCATCGGATCAGGTGTTTGCGCCGCGGTCAAGGCCAGCACGCCTTCGTCCACCGCCCACAGCGTCACTTCGGCCGGTCGCGGCTGGCCTTTGGAATCGCGCACTTGCACCGCGACATCGATCGACGCACCCGGGCCCAGATTCGCCGCGCTCGGCAGCACTTCGACGCGCAACTTCCGGTCTTCAGTCTGGACGTGCAGCGCGACGTAGCCGAGCTGGAGCTGCGGCGCGCCGGTGTCCTGCCCCGCCACCGCGATCGGACTGCGCCGACCCGCGAACACCACCACCGAGACGAACACGTCGGGCTGATGGCGCGCTTCGATCGGTACTTCGATGGTTTGCGCGCCCGATGCCAGCGTCACGATCCGCGTGCGCAGGACGTGGCCCTGCTCCTCGGTCACCAGCGCCCACGCGCCAGGCACCGGATTCTTCACCAGGATCCGCGCGGTATCGCCGACCTGGTAGCTCGCCTTGTCCGCCACCAGCATCGGCCCCGGATCCGCGCCCGGCGGCGCCCACGTCACCACACCAGGTCCCACCACGTACAGCGACGTCGAAGCGCGCGCCAGCCGACCTTGCCGATCGGTGCCCTGCACGCGCAACGAATACTGCCCAGGCTGATCGAATTGCCTCGTACACACCGACGGTTGCACTGCACTCGTCACCTTGCAGGTGCCCACCGGCGTTTCGACGCGCTGCACCTGCCAGTCGACCTGCCCGCCCATCGCTTGCACGCGCACCGACTTCCAGTCCTGCCGCAGCCATTGGCCCTGCAGCGCCGTCCCCGGCACCGGCTGACCCTCTGCCGTCACCGCAACCAGGCGCGCGGTCAGCGGTTCGCCCACCTTCAGCACGCTGGTCGGCAACGCCGCGCCCACGCTGACCGCCGCCGGGTGCAGCCAGAAGCCCGCCTGCGCCGCCACCGGATTGCCGTTGGGATCCAGGACCGTCGCCTCCACGTCGACGTGCAGCGGCCGATCCAGCGCCACTTGCGTGCCGACGTGGAACTGCGCCTGACCCCGGCCATCGAGCTGGCCCTTGCCGTCCTGGCTCAGCGAATTCACTGCTCCCGGCGCCACTTCCTGCTCATCCATGCTGAAATCGAACTCGGGCCAGCCGGGCGGCGCAAACCTCGAGGGCGATCCCCACGCCGAGAACTTCAGCGGCGCACCTGCCAGCGGACCTCCCGAATACCACGCCGCTTCTGTCGTCACCGCCACGGAATCGCCGCGCACCGCGTGCTTCTGCGCGATCTGGGTAGCCATGCGAAACTTCGGCGCGCGGTACACCAGCACGCGAAAGCTCTCGCTCACCGACTCGCCTTGGGTCGTCGCCTTGATTTCCCAGCTGCCGTAAGTCCCCTGCGCCGGCACCGTCAAGGCGACGTGGAACGTCCCTTGCTTGCTCAACTTGCTCGCCGTCTGGGTGGTCTCGTGCCCGGTCGGATCGGTCAGCGTCACGGTCACCGGCGTGCCTGCGTCCGGCAATTCCAGGCCACCCTGGGCCGCCAGCTTGCGCACCACGCCCTTGACGTGCACGGTTTCTCCGAGTCGATACACGCCCTTGTCCAAGAACAGCCACGGCCGCGCCTGGGCGACGTGCTCTCCGGGCCAGGGCGTCTGTACGTCATCTCCGTAGAATTGCTGCCGTTCGGTATCGCCCAGCCGCAGGATCGCCCGGTCGCCGTCCTTGCGCGCCACCAGCACCGGTTGGGCTTCCTCGCGGCTCACATCCAGCCCCGCGACCGTCGCCAGGCCGTTGGCATCGGTCGTGCCCTGCCGGAGCAAGCGATCGGCCAGGCCCAGCGCGTCGATCTTCACCCCGGCCACCGGCTTGCCCGTCGCGTAAGAGGTGACCCAGACGATGGTATTGCGATCCGCGACCTTGGCGTCCACGTGCAGGTCGGTCACCTGGAACACCCGGCGCAGGTGGTGCGGCCGCCCCGCCTGACCGGTGAACTGCGGACTCCACACGTCCAGCACCGCGATGCCCGGCTTGCCGTTGAGCAACTTGTCGAAATCGAACACCCGCCGCTCGCTCTGGTCCTGTTTCTGCGGCGCCCGCAGCGCAATCGTCAGGGCTTCCTTGGGCATCGGCGGCGGCTCGGCCACTTCCGCGCTCGCCAGCAGTGCCGTCACGCCGGTTTCGGGCAGGGGCAGCAGCCGCGCTTGCACCTGCGTGAGATTGCGGGCATCCACGCCCACCCGCAGCGGCCGCGCGTGGCGTTCGAGCACCTCGCCCTCGGTCGCCCATGAGAGCAGCGGCCGGCGATGCCCGGTCGTGAAGGTAAACGTAAAGGGTTTTCGCAACTTCTGGCCGTGCGCATCGGTCAGGCCGGCATCGAGGGTCAGCGTGTAGCGGCGCGCGGGCGCGAACGTGCCGCCCGGACTGCATTGCCGGCCCCAGCAGGAGGCGCGGAAGTCGGCGACGGGCGGCGACAAGTGTATGAACTTCTGGATGTCCTCGCGCGCCAGTTCGTTGCTGAACTCGACCCGCACCGGGCTGTAGGCGTCCGGATCGCAACCGTTTTCGCAAGTCGCCGTGGTGACCGCGAAGGTGCCGAAGGTCTTGAACTCGAGATCGAACGCAGTCTCGCCCAGTTCCGGCCCCTGCAACCCGCGCACGCCCGGCGCCAGGTGCACCGCGATCTTGGCCCCGGCCGGCAGAGGCTTCACCGGACTGAACAGAACCAGCCGACCCGCAAGCTGTTCGCCAGGTTGCAGCGCGTCGATGCGCTGGCGTTCCAGGGCCGCCAGCGCCGCCTGCAGCGTCTTGCCCGTGGCCAACTGCGCCCGAAAGTCCAGGACCTTGCCGCCCGCGCTCAGCTTCAGCGCCTGACGCACCGAGCCCAGGTCGATCGGCTGATCGAACACCAGAAGGATCAGCGGCTTGTGCTCGACGTCCTGGAAGCCCTGCCCCGGCAGGCTCGCCACCACGTGCGCGCGCGGCGTCCGGAACGTCCAGGTCTGCCCGCGTCGAAGTTCACGTCCTGACAGTGCTTTCAACCCCGGCGCGACCGTCACCGTGAACGTGGTGCTGCCCGGCAACGGCTGCAGCGGATGGAACCCCAGCGTGTTGGTGCCCAGCCACTGCCAGCGCAGCGGCACCGCGGGCGTGACCGTCACGTTCGGCACCGAAGTCGGCGTATCGAGAGCGGTCAGGGCCACCATCGGCTCGGAGAAGCCCACCGCGCCCATCGCGTCCTGCGCCACCTCGCCGTGCGGTAGGGCAAACGTCAGCGTCACTTCGGTCGGATCCATCGGCGGCGCGAGCCCTTGCGGTACCGACGCTGCGGCTCCCGGCAACGTCTTGGGCGCCGGCGCGGCCTGGGGCGGCGCGACCTGGCAGCCGCAGATCACGAGCAGGAGCGCAGCCAACACCCGGCAGCCATGCATGTCGAACCTCATTGGGATCTTTCGGCCTCGCCGGAAGCGCGCATCGTACGCCTGCCCGTCCCGGCGTCCAGCGCGCTTGCCTCGGACGCCCGCGTCCCACACGATGGCCGCGTGACCGACCACCCGCCGACCCAGCCCGAGCTCTTTGCCGACGTCCAGGTCGCGCCGTCGCCGCCAGCGGTCGCGGCCAAGCCGGCGCGCAAACCATCGAAGCACAAGGACAAGCCGCGTGCAGGGGCGGAGACGGCGGCCGGGCGCACGTTCGCAGAAGCGGTGGAAGTCGCGGTCGCCACCCACGCGGAGATGCTGACCTACGGTCTGCCTGCGGAACTGGCGGATCGCCAAGGCAACCAGCGCGTCGAGGCCGGTACGCGGGTGACGGTGCCGCTGCGAGGGCGCCTGCTCGTCGGCGTGGTGTGGCGGCGCTTGCCGGTGGCGCAGTGCGGCTTCAACCCGAGTCTGTTGCGGCCGGTGGTGGCGTGCACCGGCGAGCGGATCCCGGCAGATCTGCGCGAAACCATCGATTTCGTGGCGAAATACTACCACGCGCCGCTCGGTGCCGCGGTCCGCATGGCCTTGCCCGCGCCGATGCGCCATACCGGCGTGGAAGGCGACGATGCGCCCGAGCGCCTGCAGTGGTGGGTGGGCGCGACCGGCGTGCAACCCTGGCCCGACGATCTGAACCGCCAGGAAGTGCGCATCCTGCAGCGGGTGGAAGCCGCGGGCGAGCTGGAAGTGGCGGATCTTCGGCGCAAAAGCCTGGGCGACAAGGCGCACGTGGCCACGCAGACGCCAGGTGAAGGTCCACAAGCGCCGGTCGAGCAGCCCCGGTCGGTGGTGGCGCCGCAGAAGGTCCTGGAAGAACTGGCGCAACGCGGTCTGGTCCGGCTGTGGCAGGCGCGCATCCTGCGCGATCCGTTGGGCATGCGCACGGCCGTGCCGCAGGACTCGCCGCCGGCGCTGACTCCGGAACAACGCCTGGCCGTGACGCGCATGTCCGAGGATCTGCACGCCAATCGGTTCGCGGGCCACCTGCTGCGCGGCGTGACCGGATCGGGCAAGACCGAGGTGTACCTGCACCTCATCGCCGAGGCACTGCGGCTGGGGCGCGGCGCCATCGTGCTCGTGCCGGAGATCGCGCTGACTCCACAGCTGGTCCAGCGATTTCGCGCGCGTTTCGGCGATCAGGTGGCGGCGCTGCACTCGGGCATGGGCGACGGCGAGCGCTACGACCAGTATTCGCAGGTCCAGGCCGGCACGCGCCGGATCGTCATCGGCCCGCGCTCGGCCCTGTTCGCCCCGGTCACCGATCTAGGCGTGATCGTGGTGGATGAGTGCCACGACAGTTCGTTCAAGCAAGGCTCGGGCGTGCGCTACCATGCCCGCGACGTGGCGCTGGTGCGGGCGCGATCGGCGCAGGCGGTGTGCGTGCTGGGCTCGGCGACGCCGGGCTGTGAGGAAATGCACCTGGTCGAGACCGGGCGGCTGACCCGCACCGAACTCTCGGTGCGCGCACTGGGCGGCATGCTGCCCTTGGCCAAGGTCTTGGATCTACGAAGTTGTGAGCGTCTGGCCGACCAGGAAGCCGAGCGCCAGTCGCTGGTTTCGGTGGAGCTGTGCGAAGCGATCGCCCAGACCGTCCAGCGCGGCGAGCAGGTGATGCTGCTGCACAACCGTCGTGGTTACGCGACCTCCATGATCTGCAAGGCTTGCGGGGAGGCGGTGGAATGCCCTGACTGCGCCATCACCTTGACCTGGCACAGGGCGCAGGGACGATTGCGCTGCCATTACTGCGACTTCTCGACCGCGATCGACATCTCCTGCCCGAAGTGTCACGGCCGCAACCTGCTCGGCATCGGCGCGGGCACCGAGCGGGTCGAGTCCACGCTGGCCGCGGCGTTGCCCGGCGTGCGCATCGCCCGCTTCGATCGGGACACCGCGACGGGTCAAAGATTGCTGGATACACTGGAGAAGTTTCGCCGCCGCGAGCTGGACGTGCTGGTCGGCACGCAGATGCTCGCCAAGGGCCACGACTTTCCGGCGGTGACGCTGGTGGGCGTGCTGCTGGCGGAGTCGGGCCTGCGTGTCCCCGATTTCCGAGCGGCGGAGCGGACCTTCCAGTTGCTGACCCAGGTCGCCGGGCGGGCAGGGCGCGGCGAGCGGCCGGGGCGCGTGCTGGTGCAGACCTACGTGCCGGACCATCCCGCCATCGAAGCGGCGCTGCGCCACGACCACGACGGCTTCCTGCGTGCGGAGTTGCGGCAACGCGAGCTCGCGGGCTGGCCGCCTTACAGTCACCTGGCGATGATCGAAACGCGCCACGAGGACCCGGACCGGGCGATGGGCGCGATGACCTTGTGTTGCGAGCGGTTGCGCGAGTGGGGCGCGGAGGTGCGCGGGCCGGTGCTGGCCGGCTTGTCCAAGCTCAAGGGCATCACGCGCGTTCACGGGCTGTTGCGCACGACCGACCGCAAGCAGTTGCACGGCTGGCTGAACCGGCTGCAGCGCTCTACGGCCGATCTGCCGCGCGGCGTGGAACTGACCATCGACGTGGATCCATACGCTTTTGCGTGAGAGCACCGCTGCCAAGAGAACGCTACTGCTGGCGCTTGGCGAAGAAAGTCGACTTCAGCGCCTTGGGTTTACCCAGCAAGTTCAGGGTCATGTCCCACGTGCACGGCGAACTCTTGAGGCCCAGGTTGTCGATGAACTGGTCCTGGTTGATGTCGAGCGCCGCGCAATGGTCCGCCGCCAGCAGCAAGCCCTTGCCCGACGCCGGGTCGCCGCTCGGGGCATCCAGGCCGACCAGGGTGCTCTCGAGAAAGGCCGAACCGAGCGTCGCCACCGTTTCGCACGCAGCGGTCAGGAACGTCGCGGAAAACAGGCTCTGCTTGTTCAGGCCAGCCGCGAAGTTCTCGCAGCACATGTCCTTCATCAGGCAACCTTTGCCGCCCACGAGGCTCTTGAACAGCTTGTCGTAGCTGTCGACCGGCGGCGCGCCAGGATTCTTCGGGTCCTTGAACAGCAACGGCAACACCTGCTTCTGCACGATGAAGTTGACCAGCGCGCCCCACTTCACGTTCAACGCGTGCTGGCCGATCTTGATCTCGCTCTTGAACGAATCGCGCCACAGGTCGAACTGTCCGGTGATGGCGTTGGTCTGGAACGCGTCGATGCTGAAGGTCTTCTTGCCGCAGTTCGGGTCCGCCGCCGCGCAGCTCTGGCCCAGCGACCACTTGTAGGTGACCGAGGCCCAGTCCTGCTTGGTGTGCGCCTTGTCCAAAAATCCCGTGTTGTCCGGCTCGGCTTGAATCTCCAAGGTGCCGCCGATCTCGAGATTGGTCAGGATTTCACCCAGATCCGCGCCAGCAGCCAAGCCCTCCTTCACGTTGGCCGGCAGCAGCGACAACAGCACCGCGTCGAGCAACTTGACGATCAGCCCGCCGAACGGTTGCTTCAGGTCGTTGATGTTGGGCTTGGCCGGATCGTCGAACACGGCGCCGCAAATCGAATCCAGCTTGCCGTTGCCCAACTTGCACACGAGCGCGAGCAGGCCCGCCACCGGATCGGTCACGATGTCGATGATCGTCGTCAGCACGTTTTCGACCGTCGGCGGCAACACGCTGAGCAGGTTCAAGTGCGTGGTCAGATCATAAATACCCTTGAGGCGCGGCGGGATGTCCTTGATCGTGATGACCACGGAATTGCCCTCGACCGAGGTGCCGCTCCAATGCACGGTCGCGGCCATGTCGTCGCACCCCGCGGCCAGGGCGTTGCTGCCTGAATTGGCCGATGCGACGCCGATGACCGTGAAGGTGACCGGCTCGCCGGTTTGCGGCAGGGACGACGAGAACAAAGGCGACGTGATGATCCACGGTTGCGTCGTCATCGGGTCGTTGTTGTCCCACTTCAGGTTCGGGCTCTCCCACTTCGCCGCGGGCAAGGCGTCGCCCAGGTCGATGTCCTTGCAGGCGGGCTGACCCGGGCTTTCCTGCTCGGTCAGGCGCAACTTGACCATGCCGAATTCGGACAGGGACTTGGCACCTTGGTAATGCACGCGAATCTCGAGCGGACCCTTGGCCTTGCTCTGGATGTGCAGGTCGAAATGCAACTCGCCAGCCTCCGGATCGTCGGGCACCCGCACCGTCACGCCCACCGTGCCGACCTGGTTGCTCGACTTGATATCGGCCTGGGCAAAGCCTTTTTCGTCCGGCGGCACATTGGTGGACAGCAGGTTCGCCAGCGTCGTGTTCTGGTCGTCCAGGGCGAATTCGATCAGCGCATCTGGCCGGGGCTCGCCGCCGACCAGGTATTGAACCTTGAGTGAGCGCAGGGCGTTCTGGTAGAGGATGAGCGCGCAAAGGGAGTCGCAGAAGCCACCGAAGTCGTCGTTCTTCTGAACGAACAGCAGTTGGTGGGTGGGCGCCGCGACGTCGTCGGTCGTGCCGTCGGCCTGAGTGTCCGCCGTCGCACCGGCGTCGGCCTTGCCCTTGCTATCCGCGCCCTTGGCGTCGCCGAAGCCGTAGTTGCCGATGCCATTCTCGGCGTCGGTGAACACCACGTTGCCGCCGACCGGGCTGGTGCTGCACGCTGAGGCGAGGACCGCCAGCAGCAGGGGCACGCATGTCCAGGAGTACGTCCTCATCCTCAGACTCCTCTTGGCGTTCAACTAGTTACTTGGTAAGCGGGGTGTAGCGCAGGATGGTGCCGATGTCGCCGACGAACAGCGCGTCCTTGCCGAAACCTGCGATGCCGAACAGGGTCGCGATCGTGCCAGAAGGCTGGGCCTGGAACGTCTGCTGGCCATCGAAAACGTACACCATGCCCTGGGTTCCCGCTACGAGGATCCGATCCTTGCTCCAGCCCCACAGAGCCCGCACGGTGCGCACTTCATCCATGAAGATAGGAGCATACGTCCACAGTTCGCCGTCCCAGTGCACGAACACGCCCTTGCCGTTGCTGTCCGGCAGACCGCTCGCCCACACATCGTCCGGCGCCGCGCCCCAGATCGCCAGCAGCGTGCTCGTGACCTTGTAGGGCTTTTCCTGGTCGGGAATCTCGAACGGCTCGATCGGCGTCTTGACCCAGCCCTCGCCGGAGTTGTGTAGAATCGTTCCCTTTTCCCCGACCGCCCAGACATCGCTGCCGTTCGCGCCCCAAACGGCCCGCAACGTCGTCGGGCTGCCCGCGTCGACCAGTGACCACGCCGCGCCGTCCCAATGGGCGATCGCGCCACCATCGCCGACGGCCCACGCGTCATCGTCGGCCGCAGCCCAAGTGCCGAAAAACGTTGCATTCGTCAGTCCCGATCCGGAACCGCTCGCCGGCGCGCAGGTCGAAGCCACGGCGAAGTCGTCGAGGAACACGCCTTCGCCGCCGTTGTCGGCGTTGGTGCTGGTGTCGAAGCGAATCTCGAGCTTGATCTTCTTGCCAGCGAACTTGGTCAGGTTCACGGTCTGGAGCTTGAACGCGCCGTCGGTCGAACCGTTCGGGAACACCTGCGTCCGGCTCCACACGACTTCGCCGAACGGCAGCGCGGTCACCGTCAACTGGTCATAGGAACTGCCGACATCGAGCAACGCCTGGAATGACAACGTGACTTTGGCCGCGATCGGCACCTGGAATTCGGGCGAGGTCATGGTGGCGCCGACGACCTTGCCGTTGTCGAAGGTGCCGCACATGCCTGGCTGTTCACTGCACGGCACGTCGGTCCGGCCGAAATACGCGGCCTTGGGTGGGCTGGTTGCGCGCTTGCCGCCGTCCTTGCCGGTCATCGCCGCCGCGCTCCAGACGATGCCGCCGCCCTTGATGTCCGAAATCACCCACTTGCCCAGGCCTTTGTCGAAGCTGTCGCCGAATGCCAGACCGCCGCAGCAGCCGATCGCGCCCGAGGCCGTGTGCTGGCACAAGCCGCCGTCGCACACGTCGCTGGTGCAGCCGTCGCCGTCATCGCAATCGGCAGACTTGGCGCAACCGCCCGGAACTGCCCAGGTCTTGCCCGGTGCGCCGTCCTTGCCAGCGGCCTGGACGATGGTGCCCTTGTGGCCGACCGCGAAGTTCGTGACCGCGCCCGGCGTGCCGCTGACCGCGTTGAGCGTCTGGAAGTGCTCCGAACTGGGGACGTCCCATTTCAAGCCGTCGTAAGTGACGATGGTGCCATTGGTGCCGACCGCGACGACGCGCGTGGTGCCGTCGGACCAGACGCCGTGCAGGTCGACGTTGTGCGCGGACGGCAAGGCGATCTGCGTCCAGAGGCCGGTGGCGCCGACATCGACGACCA
>CAYHHL010000064.1:18991-27702 GCA_964356325.1 uncultured Enterobacteriaceae bacterium
CCGCCCTCGAGCTTGTGGAAGGCGCCGCCCGGCTTGCCGACCACCAGCGTGCCGCCGTAGCCGACCGCGACGATGGTGCCGTCCTTGCGCTGCGTCACGCCGTAGAGGTTGCCGAGTTGAGCCTGGAACACGGTCTTCCACTGCCCGCCCTGACGCACGAGAACCACGCCGGTTTCGCCGACCGCGACCGCCTCGTTGCCCTGGGCGATGACGCGAGTCAGGTTGGCGAACTGGCCCGAGTCCTCCGACGTCCATTTGCCGCCGACGTCGCGGTGCAAGATGGTGCCAAAGTCGCCGACCGCAATCGCTTCCGGGCCCATCGACGCCACGCTGCGCAACGGAATCTGCGTGCCGGTGGTTTCGACCTGCCACTTGCCGACCGCGAGATTGATGCCGCTGCCCCGCATCGCCGCGACCCCGCCGTCGCCGACCGCGAGCACCGCGTCGCTGCCGAAGCGCGTGATGCCATAGAGGTCTTTGCCGCCGGGGACGATTTCGCTGACCCATTGGCCTTGCTTGGGGAACACGACGACGCCACCCTGGCCAACCGCCCACCCTTCGGAACTGACGTCGTACAGGTCCGCGCCGGTCACCGGAGCCGCGAGGTCGTACATCGGCGCGTCGAGACTCGCCGCCTTCAGCAGCAAGCCCGCTTGACCACAGGCGAAGATCGTGCCGTCCGCCGCGGCCGCCACCGAGTTCAAGTCCGCCACGGTCTCGGCGCGGAAGTCCTGCCAGGCCGGTGGCGTCGTGCAGGCCGGTTGGCCCTCGCACGCTGGCGGAGTCAGCCGAACGCCGGCGCCACCGTCACCGACCGCGAAGCCAACGCGCACATCCTTGTTGCCGGTGGTGCCCCACATGCCGCGAAAAGTCCGCGTCTTCATGTAGGTACCGGCGATGTCCTCGAGTTGCCACTTCTTGCCGACGTAGTGCAGCAGCACGCCCTTGGTGCCGATGGCCCACGCCTCGTCGTCCGTAGGTGCCCACAACGCCTCGACATCGCGCGAGTCTGGATCATTGGCCAGTGTCGCCGTCCAGGTGCCCTGGTCGGTCGCCGCGAGATAGCCGCCGTCCCCGGCCGCGAACAATCGTCCAGCCGGGGCTGCCGTGACCGCGCGCAAGGTCTTGTTCGCCTTGGGCATCGCCGTCGTCGACCAGGATCCGCCCGACAGCTTCAACGCCTGTCCCTGCGGGCCGACCGCCCACAGCAGGCCGCTGTCCACTGCGGCGATCGACTGGATATCCAGGTTGCTGCCGGTGACCTCTTCCTTCCACTGGCCGTCCGGAGTGCGCCGCACGATCACGCCCTTGTCGCCCGCCACGATCAGCGCCGAACCGTTGAGCGGAGCGTGCACGGTTCGATACACCGCATTGATCGGACTTTTTGGAGTAATATCAGTAATCTGCTGGCCATCCCAGCGCAAGATTACCCCGTCGCCGGCGATGTAGACGTCGCTCGGCCCGCGCCCCCAGACGCCGTTCAGGTTCTTGGTCGTGCCGCTGTCCCGGGGCGCGACTGTCTTGCCATTCCAGTGGAGAATTCGACCTTTGGCGCCGACGATCCAAACGTCCGCGGCCGAACTGCCCCAAACAGCGCGCAAATCCTCGTCGAAGCGAAGTGGGCGCGGCTGCAGGAGGCCGGCAACTGCAACGTCGCCCGGGGCCACGCCGTCGGCCAGGTCGCTGCCTGAGGTGTCGCTGCCCGTCGCGCCATCCGCGCCATCGGCCAGGTTGTTGGCATCCAAGCCCGGGGCCTTGGCGTCGGCATCCTTGGCGTCCGGTTCACTGCTGCACGCCAGGAGCAGGCTGGCCGACAGGACCGCTGTCCACCCGGCAACCGTCAAGTTACGCAATCGATTCACGAGGTTCCTGTCTGCAGTCGGCGCGCGGCTGCGGCGGCATCAGCTACTGGCGTACGAAGAAGAACTGGTCCTCGGACCACGACCGCCACGTAAACTGGTTGAAATCGCTGCCATCGTAATGGTCGATGTCAAAGCCTTCCTTGTAGATGCGGTAGATCGTCAGGCGCAGCGTCTTGCCCTTGGGGATGCCCGGCGTTCCCTGGATACTCGGGAAATCCGGCAGTTCCACCTGGGTCACGCTGCCCTTGGTGGTGATGTTCCACACCGGCGTGTCCGGGCCCATGCCGGGGATGCCGATCGTGACGTAGTTGAAGTGCGGCTCGACCGTCGCGGTGTCCACCGTCCACTTCAGGGTGTTGCCGGTCATCACGCCGGGTGCACCCGCCGGGCCCTTCTGCGGCATCTCGGTCAGCGGCGGGTACAGCAGCGGCGTCATCAGCAACTCCTGCTCGCCCATCGAGAATACGTCGCCCTGGGCCGTCGCCCACACCGCGTTGAGCGTCTTGTCGACATCCTTGAGCACGGTCTTCTGCCAGGTCTTGCCGTTCCAGTGCACCAGCGTGCCGCGCTGCCCTGTGGCCCACACGTCCGAATCCGAGGTGCCCCAGACCGCCAGCAGCGTGCCTTTGACCGGGCTGGACATCGACTTCCACACGGTGCCGTCGAAATGCAGGATCTGTCCCGCCTCGCCGACCGCATACACCGAGGTCGGACTGGCCGCCCAGACGCTGCGCAAGGCAATGGAAGTGTTGGAGTTCTGCGTCTTCCACTGCAAGCCGTTCCAGAAGCTGACCGACCCGTACATGCCGACTGCCCAGACGTGGCCCTTGTCGCTGCCGTGGATCGCCAGGAAGTTCTGGTACATGTTCGGGACTTTTTGCCAGGTCGGCACGCCGGCCAGAGCGCTGAGCTGGTACACGCCGTTGGTGCCCGCGGCCCAGGCGCTGCCGTCGTCGGTGCCGAACACACCGTTCAGGTTGATGTTCTTGCCCGCGACCGGTGTTGCCTTCCAACTCAGGCCGTCGAAGAAGCCCGCGGCATTGTTCCAGCCCACCGTCCAGACGTGCTGGGCGTCGGCGCCATAGATGCCGCGCAGATCGTTCTTGGTCACCGAGGCTTGCACCGACCAGCCGCCGCCGTCCCAGTGCACCAATGTGCCTTGGCTGCCGACCGCGAATACGTTCTTGGCGCTGGTGCCCCACAGGCCGTAGATGGTCTTGGCCACGCCGGTTTCGACCATGTCGAAGTCGCCACCTGCCACACGCCGCAGCATTGCGTCGTTGGTCAACACCTTGACGTCGTTCTTGATCGTCAGCGAGAAGGGCAGGGCACCGGCGCCGGTCGCCTGCATGAACTCGGTGTCGAACGCGATGAACGACAGCGAGGCGTCGTGGATGTCCCCGGAGAGCGCGGCCGGAAGTCGGGCGATCTCCAACTGATCGAACGTCGAGTCGAAGATGCTTTTGCTGTCGACCTCCAGCATCCGGATGACGCCGTCGCCGCCGAACACGAGGTGCGCGTCGGCAAAGGTCGCCAGGCCATTGCCGGGGCTCGGGGTCCAGACCGGCGGCTTGTCCAGGCGCAAGTTCGCCTTGGCCGTCAATGGGATGGTCAGCACCACATCGACGTCCTTGGTCTCTTGCACCGGCTTGGGATTGCCTTCCGCGTCGAGGAACGGCTGGACCATCAGGTGGCGCTTGACCCCCATCATCGTCGCGGTGAACGCCTGCATGGATGGATCGCCCGCGACCAGCGTGACGCCGAAGGCCTTGTAGCCGCCGAAGCAAACGATCGCCTGCTCCCCGTACGAAACAGCGATCTTGTACGCGTAGCCCTTGGCCGGCGTGGCTTCGAAGCCTTTGCCTTCATTGGGATCGTTGTCCTTGCTGAAGATACTGTCCTTGGAGTGGTAGCAAAACGCCGTCACTTCGCCAGCGACCGGCACGCAGCGCGCCGCCTTGCCCACGGCCTGGCATTGGAAGCCGGTGCCGCAACTCGCCGTGCAGTTCTGCAGGCAGCGCTTGCCGTTGGTGCCGCCCAGGTCGGTACAGCCGAGGCTGGCGCCGCAGTCCGCGTCCACGGTGCAGGTCTGGCAAACCGAACCGTTCTTGAGGCTGTCGCAATTGCCTTGCGGAACGAAGACGTACTTGTCCAGGCCGACGACGTGACCGCTGACGCTTGGCGCGGGTCCACCGGGCGGCGGATTGCCGGGCGACGGCGGCGGAATCGGCTTGATGTGCAGCGTGACGTTGGTGGCGTCGAACATCACCACCGAGGCGGACTCGTAGCCTTCTTTGGACACCGAAATCATCTGCTTGCCCGAGAGGTCCTCGCCGGAGAACGTGATCTGGCCGTCGGCGTTGGTGAAGCCCTGGTACGGCGTGGTCGGGTCGGTCCACAGCATCGTGAAAGCGTCGGGCACCGGGCTGTTGTTGGAGCCGTCGAGGATGGTGACGTTGACCGAGCCGTCGACTTCCGCGCCCCAGGTGCCACCGTTGGTGCTCATCGGGTTGAAGTACATGTAACCGTTAACTAACGTTGCCTTCTGCGCGTCCTGGACCACGGTGACGTTGACCGCACCCACCGCGCCGGGCGGCGTCTTGCAAGTGGCGTGGCTGGGATCGATGTAGGTGAAATGTGTAGCGGGCTTGCCGCCGAACTGGACCTGCATGCCGGGCAGGAAGCCGTTGCCGTACAGGTGCACGTAGGTGCCGCCCGCTTGCGCGCCGGTGTTCGGGAACGGCACGTAGAGCTGCAACTGCGCGCCACTGTACGAGAAAGCGTTCTTCTTGGCGGCGATCGCGTCGCCGACCTTGACCACCACGTCGACGTAGCCGGCGGCTCCGGGCGGGGTGACGGCCTGCAACTCGGCATCGCTGACGACGGCGATCGCGGCGGCGGGCAGGGCGCCCACCTTGACCGCGGGCTTGCCCTTGGCGAAACCGCTGCCGTGGATGGTGATCGTTGTGCCGCCAGCGCTCGGTCCAACCGGAGGCGTGACGTCGGTAATGCTGAGAACGTCCAGGTACTTGTAGCCGCCGGCCAACTTGTCCGTGCCCTTGCTGGTCTGCACGGTGACGTCGACCTGGCCGGGCACGATCGCCTTGGGCGCGATGACCAGGGCGGTGTGGGCGCCGGGCAGGACGGACTTGATGATCGCGGCTTTGTTGCCGAACAGCACCGTGGTGTCGCTCGCGGCGACGAGACCTGTGGCGATGATGGCTACGGTGTTGCCGCCGGCGAGCGGTCCGGTGCCCGGCGCGATCGACAAGACCTTGGTGGCCGCCTGGCCCTTGTCGTCCGAATAGACATAACCGTCTGGCAAGACACCGGAACCGTACTTGGTCGTGACCGTGACGGTGGCGGGACCGAGGTCGCCGGGCGGCGTCAGGATGCTGAGGCTGGCTTCGGAGTTGAACTGGGTCACGGACGCCTCGGCCGAGCCGATGGTGACCTTGGAATCCTTCGTGAAGCCATGGCCATGGACGATCGCTTGGGTGCCGCCGGCGCTGGGCCCGGCAGCGGGCTCGACCGACTCGACCGTCGGCGCCATCGTGTAGAAGAAGCCCTTCTTCTGCAGGCCTGCGCCGCGTTCATTGACGACGTGGACCGTGGCAGGGCCGAACGTGCCGGGCGGCGTGACCGCGATGACCTGGTCGTCACCGAGGATCTGCACGCCGATCGCGAGCTTGCCGCCGACCAGGACCGAGGTCTTGCCGGCCAGACCGGTGCCGTGGATGGTGATGGCGGTGCCGCCGGTGGTCGGGCCTTCGCCCGGCTCGACCTTGCTGATGATCAGGTCGTTGAAGTACAGGAAGCCGGCGGCCAGCGTGCTGTTCACCGGCGGATCGCTCGGTTGCACCACGGACACGTCGATGAGGCCGGTGTCGTGCGGCGGGGTCTTGACCTGCAACGTCTCGGCATCGAGAAGGAATACGTTCTCGGCGTTGATCGGCGTGCCTCCGAACAGCACCTGCGTCTTGTCGTCGAAGCCAGTGCCCATGAGCGTGACGGTCTCACCGCCGCCCGCCTTGCCTTGCGCCGGCACGATCGCCGACAGCTTGAGCTTGGCTTGCACGGAACCCGTGTCAGTGGGCGAGACTGCGTCGGGCGCGGCCATGGCGTCGGTGCCAGCCAGGGCGTCCTGGGCGTTCACGTCTCCAGCGCCGCCTATGTCCTTGGTCTGGGCCGTTGAGGCCTTGCTGGCGCCGTCGCTGCCGCCCGAGCAGCTCCAGGCAGTGCAAGCCAAGGCGATGATCACCCACCCGATGCCGCGTCGTCGATGGACCATGACGTTCCCCCTCGTCTCTTGTCTCGATCCTGCTGACTCGACTTCTCGGCCCGGTCGTCCCGGTGTCGCGCTGCCCTGCAACTCCGCTCGGCGCCTACTGTTCACCCGGCTCAGAGACCAGTTCCTTCAGATCCAGCCCGGCCGGATAGCCATACGACACGTACTGATCGAAGCCGTAGACGTCCACCGCAATCTGCCGGGAGTGCACTTCGCCGCTCGCATCCTTCCACGGCTTGGCGGTGACCCGGTGCGGCCCCGCGTCGACGTACAGCCGCGCGAACTTGAAATCCTTGGTGATATTGACCCATTGGTCGGGCGCGATCGGCTGCTCGTCGAACGTGACCTCGACCTCGGGCTCGCCCGGCTTGGCGATCGGCGCGGCGATCGAAATGTAGTTGATCGAGTACTTCGTCGGCGTCAGGAACACGTACTGATCACGCCACTGGGCCACGGGAATCGCGAGCAGGAACGCGGGGTCACCGGTGCCGCCATCGTAAGGCTGCTGGCCGGGATTGGGCGCGTCCTGGCTCGCCATGAAGTGCCCGACCATGATGGGCGCCGGCGCACCATTCTCATCCTTGGCAATGATCTCGAAGTTGCAGTCACCCGCCGGCGGCTTCTGGTTGGGCACGTACGGACCTGCTCCCGAGTCGGCTCGCCGCGGCGAAAACTCATACCATTCGCCGGTATCGAGCACCGGGATGTTGATGGTCTTGCCGTGCTCGTCCTTCTGCGGCGGGTTCAGCGCGACCTTGGTCCCGTTCGTCGCCGCCACGATGCGCCAGGCGTCCAACTCCTGATTGCGCGGGAACAGCTTGACCGCCACGTAGTGGTTGTCCCAGGTCTTGACGGGAAACATCTGCATTTCCAGATGGTCCGCACAGCAGGTGATGAACTGGCCGCAGTGCTCGTTGTTGTTGCACGGCGTCTTGTGGTCCCACTCGCACACGCCGCACTTGTCGCCCTTCTGGATCTTCTGGGGCGAGCACGGGTCCTTGCCGCCGTCCAGGTCGCAATGGTTGGTGTTCGGCACGTTGCCGGCCTCGCTTCCAGCGAACACGGCCACGCGCTTGTCCGCGAGCACGACGGTGCCGGTCAGGTCGCCGCCGACGACATCGGTCTCGAGGTTGAGCGTGTCCCAGCGCTTGAGCTCGAACGTCGCGGATTCACCGGACTTGTAGGACTTGATCTTGCCGTCGGAGCTGGCCAGGGTCTTGCCGGTCGTCGAGGAGAACGTCACCGTCACGTGCGTCGTGCCGCCTGCGATCGTGCCGACCACGGTGAGAAATCCCCGCAGGATCGTGAAGGATTCCTCGCGCGACATGGCGATATAGTACTTGCCCAGCAATTCGTCGGGCAGCAAAAGCGAAGCGTCGTTCGAGTACACGCCGACGTTCTCCAACGGATTGAACTGGTAAGCCGCGATCGGCACGCTGGAGGTGATGCGCCACGCCTGCGGTTCGATGCTGGTCTGGTCGATGTTGCGCGGCGGCAGGTTGAACACTCGCAATTCACCCGGAGCCAGCGCCGAGGTGTCCAGATCCTCGCCGTGGGAATCGAGCAACTGGTCGCCTTCGTTCGACGAAATCGTCACTTTTGCCGAGAGCTTGTCCGACGGATTGGACACCACGATCGCGTACTGGGCATTGGCGGCGTCGAAGTACGAGGTCTGGCTGCCACCGGGGACGAACGCGTTGTCGAGGTCGGCCGCCCAGAACGAGCAACCGAGGTAGCTCTTGGCCTTGACATTGAAATCGCAAGCCTTCTGACATGAGCCGCCGAAGCACGCGGCGCCCTCGTCGGCCTTGCAGAGTTCGGCCTCGACCCACTCGCCCTCGGCGCTGCAGGTCTGGCGGGCGATCGAGTTGTTCGGGTCGCAGCGGTTCTTGCCGGCCGGACAAGCAAGACATCTTCCAGGGTTGACACACGAAGTCGGCGTGCCTTCGTCATCCAGGCACTGTTCGGGCGTCAGCGTGTGGCAATCGGCTGCGCAGCGCTGGACGTACGTCGGCAGGGCGCAGCCGACCGTGGTTCCGGGCGCGCAATCGCAACCGGGCGGAATTGTGGTGGAGATATCGGGCGGGGTCTTGATGTCGGGCGCGTCACCGAGCACAGTCCCGTCGGTGCTGCTGGTCGTGGCGTCGGCGGACTTGGCGGGGCTCGGGGTGCTGCAGGCGGCGACCGCGAGGCACAGGCAGGCCAGGGCGAGACGTCGCCGGCGCAACCCTTGAAGCACTTGGAGTCCTGGCAGGCCCTTGCACGTCATCGACTCCGCCTCCCTCGTCATCGTCCCCGAAAGCCGGGCGCAGTACGAACGCGTGAGGGTAACCGATGCACAGGAGCGCGGTCAAATCACATTTTTCCTCGCAAAAAGCGTGGTTGGACGCAAGCAGCGTGGCGTGCAACCCTGCCTCGAGCGTACCTTGCCGGACCTGGGAGCGTCCCCGCTGAAGTCCAGCGGTTCGCTCTGAGGCCGCGGCCGGCGGCGGCAAGCAGGACGCCAGGACGCCATCGTCCTTGACAGCGGCACTCTCCGGCCCTACCGTAGTGCGCCCTTG
>CAYHHL010000065.1:0-6863 GCA_964356325.1 uncultured Enterobacteriaceae bacterium
GCACGATGAGGTCTGGAAGCGCAAACCCGGGCGACAGTTCGGAATCAGGGTGTGCGCTGCCAGCCGCCCCGCTTGCGCCCAGATCCTGGCCAGGCTACATCGCAGGCGCGCCCAACACAGGGCATTGGTGCAACGACCATGCTTGCCTCGTTGCACGACATCTTGCCCGACATCGCCGAGCGCGAAATCCGCTCCTTGCGCACGCCCGGCAATGAACGCTTGCCTGCGGGCGAGTATGCCCTTCAGGAGTTCTTTTGTCCGAAGGCTGGTTGCGACTGCCGGCGCGTGTCGTTGCAGATCCTGCGGCGTGGCGTGCCCCAGCCCGAAGCCATGATCAGCCACGCGTTCGTGGGCGGCGACCTCGATGCGACCGGCGCTCGCACCTACCTCGACCCGCTGCATCGCCAGGCGCCGCACGCGCCGGCCTTGCTCGATTTGGTCGAAGAATTGCTCGAGCACGACGTAGCCTGGGCGCAACGGCTGGAGCGGCATTACGCGCTCGCCAAGCAGGCGGTGGCTGATCCCAACCACCCTTGCCAACAGCGCCTTGTGCAGTCCGCGGCGGCGCCGTTGGGCGCACGGGGTGAGCAACTGAGGCCGGGCACGGTGGGAACCAGAGCCAACCCGCTGATGCTGCGGGTACAGGACGAGGCGACCGGTGCGCGCATGGCGGCTGTCGCCGATGAGATGAACATCCACTATTTGCTGGAGATAGCGCCCGGGAAGCCTGTGGACGTCAGTGACATCGACTTCGTCGGTCGCGATCGCGGCCCGCCGGCCCACCTGTCGCGCCACGAGCGCCGGGCTTGGGAGAAGCGGCACCGGCGCCGGTAACACCGTGAACTTTTTGCCAAACCCATCCACTCGCGGTACGCCGATCAGAGTTCACGAACCGTGAACACGCTCGGCTACGCTGGTGCGGACCCGGGGCGGCGGCGCTGAGGCGATCTGCGTACTACGGAGAGAAGCGAGCTTGCGTTCGAGGCCCTTGGATCCGGTATCGCTTGTCGAAAGTCACATCATCCGTTGCAAGGCAGCTAGAAAAACGGACTGGGCGCGCAAAACCTCGTACAACAGGCCTCCGCGCCGCACCCGAACCCTGAACTCGAGGCCCCGCCGCAAATGCTGACCGAACGCGAACTGCTAGCCCTGCTCACCGCCGCCGAATCCGACGGCGTCGAGCGCACCGCCAGCCCGGACAAGCCCGATAAGTTCGGCGAGGCTGTCTGCGCATTCGCCAACGATTTCTCCAACCGTCGGGCGCCCGGCTACCTGATTATCGGCGTCCACGACGACGGAACGCTCGGCGGCGCCAAGATCGGCGACGACGTCCTGCAGACCCTTGGCGGCATCAGATCCAACGGCAATGTCCTGCCACAACCGGCGCTGTCCGTGCAGAAATTTGCGCTGGCAGGCGGCGATGTCGCGGTCGTCGAGGTCCTGCCATCCGATCTGCCGCCGGTCCGTTACAAAGGCCGCGTCTGGATTCGCGTCGGCCCTCGGCGCGCCGTTGCCAGCGAACAGGAAGAGCGGATCCTGTTCGAACGACGCATCGCGTCGGCCCGCAGCTTCGACGCGCAGCCGTGCCAGGGCGCACAGCTCGACGATCTCGCGCTCGGCTTGTTCGACGCTTACCGGCGCGCCGCCGTCGATGCCGAGACCATCGCCGCCAACCAACGGCCGATCGAGCACCAACTGGCCTCGCTGCGCTTCTACGATCCTCAGCGAGAAACACCAACGAATGCAGGAATTTTGCTCTTCGGCAAGCAGCCGCGTTTCTTCCTCCCTGGCGCCTACGTGCAGTACTTGCGATTCCCGGGTACGGCGATGACCGATGTCCCAGTCGATCAATCCGAAATCGCCGGAGATCTGCAATCCGTGCTGCATGAATTGGAGATCCGTGCCAAGACCTTGATCCAGAACACGATGGTTCCGGTTGAGGGCATGCGCGAGAAGATCATCCCGGATTATCCTTACGTGGCGCTGCGCGAGCTGCTCATGAACGCCGTCATGCATCGCACCTACGAGAGCAATTCGCCCATTCGCTTCTGCGTGTTTTCTGACCGCATCGAAATCCAGGGTCCCGGCGGCTTGTACGGCGAGGCGACGCCGCAGAACTTCCCGACACGCAACAGCTACCGTAATCCGATCATCGCCGAAGCTATGAAATCACTGGGGTTTGTGAATCGGTTCGGCTACGGCGTCCAGCGCGCGCAGGCGCTGTTGCTGGAGAACGGCAACCCACCGGCGGAGTACGAATTCGACGAACGCAGCGTGTTGGTGCGGGTTCTTCGGAGGATCTGGCCGCCAACCGACCTTGCCGAGACCCGTTCCGGCCACCGCAGCGCGCCAAGCCGTGCGAGCGGTCGCGGCAACAGAGTGCCCTTCCGCCCCGCCTGAGCTATCCTCGCGACCCATGGCGACCGGCACCGACACCACGCTTCACGACGAGCTCAGCGACGCTCTGGCTGGTGGCGGTTCGCCCGAGCACTTACCTGCTTGGCATTTCGCGCGCGGCGTCGTGCCAGCGATTCGCCTGCTGCGTGCGTTAGTCTCGACCGCGAGCGAGGTCGACGCGCTGCTCAAGCTCATGCTGCTGTTCGAACTGGCCAGGACGCCGGGCCGCTGGGCAATCGAGCACATCCGTGCCGCGGCGCCGTTCCTGGACCCAGAGCGGGTCGATAGCCTCGTGCGCACGCTTCAGGACGGCGGCTGGCTGGAACTGCGCGGCGCCGATCGCACATACCGCTTCGCCGACACGGGCTTGCACATCCTGCGCATGCTCCAGGTCGCTGACTTCGCAGGCCTGGCCTCGACCAACGCCGTGCACCGGGCCGCCCTGGCCGCGGAATTTGCTGCCCGTGGCCAGGACGGCACCGATGCGACCGCCTGGTTGCTCGAACAACTCCTGGTGCAGTTGGATGATGCGGTGGACGAGGCGGCGCGCATCCTGCGCCAGGGTCGCGCGTGGGAGCTCATCGCCTGGAGCCAACGCGAGCATCGCCAGCAACTCGACACGATCCGCCATGTGCTCGGCTTTCTGCAGGAACGAATCGAAGCCAGCGCGCCGGAGTTCCTGCGCATCGATCGGCTGCACCGTGCGATGCAGGGCATCGTCAAGCAGCACACCGGCATCCACACGCGGCTGCGCGACTGGAACCTCGACCGCCTGTACACCTCGGAGGCGGGTTATGCGGTGCCGGAACTGGCGGAGGCCGTGCTCGGCGCGAGCCCGGACCAACTCGCCTCGCTGCTGACCACCGGCGTCGTCCAGGGCCGCGTGCTGCCACCGGATTTGACGGTTGCCGAACTGAAGGCGCGGTTGCACGGCGCACGTCGCCGGCTCGCCACGCAAGACGACACTTGGCGCTATGAGCCACCCGTCGAACCGGAACCCGAGCCGTACGAGGCGGCGGTCCTCGATCCAGCGGCAGCGCTGCGGGCGCGGTTGACGGCATTCTTGGCTGGCCGGCAGCCGGACGATCCTCCGCTCGAAGTCGATGAATGGCTGACACCGGGCAGCATGGCGGTGGGCGCGTGGGAACTGGCCCTGCTGTCCCGCCTGCAGGCGATCGGCGAACCGTTGGAACTGGACGACGGCCGTCGCGCGACTCTCCATCAGCGGACCCTTGTCTCCGATGACCTGCCCCTGGAACGAACGCTGGCGACACTCGTGGAGCGGGGCGTGCTCCGTGCTTCTGCAGGCCATTTCTTTGCACGGGTTCAGCTTGCGCCGGAGGCCGACGATGGCGGATAGGGCACGCGAAATCGGCAACCTGCTGTTGCGCGAGGGCAGCCTGCGCAAGGACGACGACGGCCACCAAGCGGTCTATGCCGAACTGATGGGCGATTCGGTGCTGTTCGAGGACGTGCGTCTGCGTCTGCAAGCGGTCGGCTGGGAACTCGTGCAAGTGCTCGGTCACCTGGGCGTTCGCGTCGCCGGCGACGTGCAGGACGGCGGCCCGTTGCGCAACCACATGGGTCTGGACGCCCGCCACGTGCGCGTGCTGGCCTACCTGTGGGCACACCTGGTGTACCGCGAATGGCTCGACCTGCGCCGCGATCGCCAATCGACACACGGTGATGCGGGCCAGTTGCGGCTCGATGACGCCGATGATGAGCGACGTTGGTACTCCTGGCGGACAGTGTTCGGCGAGTTCGAACGCACGATGTCCAAGAGCCAGCTCACCGGCGTCCTGGGTACGCTCAAACGTCAGCGCTTCATCGGCTATGACGAGCGCGCCGACCGAATCTGGGCCGACGCTTCGCTATACGTCCTGGTCGACCGCAACCGCATGGAAGATTTCGTGGTCGACCTGGCGCGCCGGCTCGCGGTCACCGATCCGGTCGAGGCCGTCACCACGATCGCCACCGGTTCGCCCGCTCCAACGGCAGAGGAGGCGACATGATCCGTGTACACGCCGTCGAACTGCTGAACTGGGACCTGCAGCCGCACCAGAAGCTCGTGCTGGCGCGCGGCGTGACGCTGCTGACCGGCGAGAATGGCTCGGGCAAGACCAGCGTGCTCGACGCGATCAAGGTGGCGCTCGGAGTCACGCGGCTCGATGGCCACCGCACGATTGACGGCTATCTGGGCAAGCAGGCGGCGCCGGTCGCCATGGTGCGGCTGGTGCTGGACAATCGCGCGGTGGCGGGGACGCGGCGGCGGCCACTCGACAGGCTGCACCCTGCATTTGGCGATCTGGTGACGCTGGCGGTCGTGTTCCGCTCGGACGGGGAAAAGAGCTGGCGACACGACCATTTCGTGCTCGACGGTGACGTGGTGCCGATACTCGATCGCCCTGCCGGCCGCAAGCAGGGCACTGACGGGCCCAAGCCCCTGCCGGGCGTGACGGCGTATCGGCAGCAACTCAAAGCGATCGGCGTCGGCGACCAGTACCGCAAGCTGCTGGAACTGGGTCAGGGCAAGATGGCGCGGCTGTGCGACTCCAACGGCAGCGAACTGTTCGACACGTTGTTCGACATCATCGGTGGGCGCGACACACTGGACGAATGGGAGGCGCGGCGCCGCGAGTTGCATGAGCGCCAGCAGGACAAGCAGCGGGTCGAGGAGGACATGCAGGCGCACCGCAAGGGCCTCGCGCTACTGGCCGAACGGGCGGAGCGGCACCAGCGCTGGCGGGCGGTCGATGCGGAGATCGTGGCGCTGGAGCGGGCGCTGCCCCATGCAAGGTTGGCGGCGGCGGCGCGCGATCTGGACGGCATGCGTACCGCGCTCCAGCAAACGATTCGTGAACGCGAGCGCCTGGATCGGGCCTTCGATGGCTCGATCGCGCGTATCGCCAGGCATGACGAAGATCTCGCCCAGGCTGAGGCTTTGCACCGGGAACTTGGCGCCACGCAGGGTAGGGTGGCCGAGCAGTTGTCGGGCGTGCGCGACCAACATCTTCAGGCGAGCAATCGACTCGCCGTGTTGGAAGTCGTGCGCAAAGCAGGTGAGGGCATTGCCGTCGCCGATGCCGCCATGCTCGGGCTCGATCGCGAGGCGCGTGGCGTTGAATTGTCCGCGGGCCAGCGGGACAGACAGGCGCGGGCCACGCAGCGCGCGGAGATCGACACGGAGCTCGACAAGCTGGCCCAGGGGCTCGTGCCGTGGCCGCGCGATGTCGAGGCGTTTCGCGACGCGCTTCGTCTGGCTGGCGTGCCCCATCACTTGTTGGCGGAAGTGGTCGAGATCACGGACACGGCCTGGACGTCGGCGCTTGAGGGGTTCTTCGGGCCGCTGCGGCTGGCGGTCGTCGTTCACGATGCGGAGGCGTTCGACACGGCGACCGACCTTGCCAGGCGAATGCATTATCCGCACGGGGTCTTGGCGCCTGACGTGCGCGGTCGATCCCCGGACGACGAGGACGGTCTGCTGCCACTGGTCACCGTCAAGGAGCCGCGATTCAAACCGCTCGTGGCGCGCTTGTTGCGTCGGCTCCAGCCTGGTGATCCGTCGCGACCCTACTTGCCGCCACGCGACGGGGCTTGGTTGGCGCAGGACGGCTTCGTGCTCGACCGCCTCGTTGCCCGCCATGCCGGGGTCGAGAGGTTCTATCTGGGCCGCGAAGCGCTCGAGCGGCGCAAGCAAGACCTCCAGACCCAGCGGCACGCGCTCGGGCAGGCCGATTCCGCATGGCTGCGCGATGAGGCTGTACTTCGCGAGGGGATCCGCCGCCTGGACGCGGAGATCCGTGACCAGGAAGCAAGGCTGAAGTGGGCGGCGGTGCGCGACGAATACGGGGTCACGCTCACGCGCATCGAGAAGCTCGTCGGCGAAGTCAAGGACTTGGAAGGACGCGCGAAACTGCTTGCGGTGGACCTGGAAAAGGCCACCCGCCGTGCGACCGAAGTGACCAAGGACCTCGAGACGGCACAGCGCGACCGCGACAAGAACGCCAAGGACAGGGACGCCGCCGATAGCCAAATCAGCTTGCAGAATAACACGCTTGCAGACCTGGAGGCTGCGCTTGGGAGGATCCAGGCACAGTCGCTGCCCGAGCGAGACGAGGCTGTCGAAACCGTGCTGGCCCAGTCGCAAACCGTCGACGTACTGACCGCGCGCATCACGGAAAAGCGCCGTAGTGCCGAGAGCTTCACGGCGCCAGACCGCGACCCGCTGGTCCCGCTGCACCACGCTCGGCAGCAGGAGGAACAGCAGGCGGTCGAGCGCCGGCTGGAGCAGGTCCACGCCGATCTGGACGCGACCGCGAAGGCGGCCGAAGAGGCCCACGAGCAATACCAGACGACGACACGCCGCGTGTTCCGGGCCTATTTCGCACGCCTGGCCGAGTCCGCGCGCGAACTCGATTTCCAACTGGAAGGGCGCCTGGAGTCGCGCGAGGACCGGCGCTTCCTTT
>CAYHHL010000065.1:6963-27488 GCA_964356325.1 uncultured Enterobacteriaceae bacterium
CTCGATTTCCAACTGGAAGGGCGCCTGGAGTCGCGCGAGGACCGGCGCTTCCTTTGTGATTTGCGCATCGCGGTGGGCGTGAAGGCGGCTGTGCACCACGACAGCGAAGAGCTGTCGGGCGGCCAGAAGGCGGCGCTGTCTATGCTGATGGCGATGACCGCGGTAGCCCTGGATGACGACGGCCCGGGGTTCTTCCTGGTCGATGAGCCGTTCGCGGCTTCTGATGTGGGCAAGATCAATGAACTTGGGGCGTTTCTCGAGCGAACAGGCGCGCGCTACATCCTGTCGATGCCCACTTCGGCCGATCTCGCCCAGTGCGGCCCGTGGTTGCAGGCGGTTTGGGGCTGCACGCGCAGTCGCGGCGGGTTCGATGCGCGCGGTCAGCCAGTGCTCGCGCCACCGGTCAAGCAGATGTTCACGGCCGAGGCGCGGGATGGCTGACGGCGTCCGCCGGGTCGAGATGATCGGCAACGGCCGGCGCGTCGTCCGGGGATCCGGCGGCGCCGTGCCTGCCGATATCGAGCGCCTCGCCGCGACCTTGGCGGACGGCACGTCAGCGCTTTGGCAAAGCCTGGCCCGCCGTCTGGGCTGCGACCGACCCGCGGCAGAGGCGCTCGTGTGGTCGCTGGTCGACGCCGGCATCGTCGAGGTCGATGAAGTGCGCGACCGCAAGGGCGATTGGCGACCCATGCGCTGGCGGTTGACCGCGGCAGGCTTGGCGCAATCTGCGCGGACGCCAGACCGTCTGGAGCACGCGCACCGTGAAGTTCGAGCATTTCTCGACGCCTGGCCGCAAGCTGCCGAGACGACGCGTGCGCATCCGGTGCTGCAGGCAATCCGCGACTGGCTCGCCAGTTCAGGGAGTTCCGCTTCCCTGCGCGGCCTGCGCACAGTGCTCGCGACGGCCCGCGTCCTTGCCGACGGGCGCGTGCCCATGGAGCGCGTGCTGGCGATCGAGGTCGGTGGCGACAGCAAGGCGTTGCGAGTCGAGGATCTGCGCACCGAGTTGAGCGAAGCGTTCGGCAGGCCCTTCGAACAGGTGATCCGCAGGCACGCCACGGCCGCGCTCGCGTTCGGTGCGTTTTCGTTTTCCGTGCACGGGAGCCGCATCGACGGCGACTGGAGCCGCCCCTGGCTGGCCCTGACCGAACCGACGCTCGCGGCGATGCGCGACGTGCAAGTAGGCGACTCGACGCTGGTGACCATCGAAAACCAGACCTGCTTCGAAGGCTACATAGACGAAGGGCTGCCCCACGGCGGCATCGCGTTGTGGACCGGCGGATTCTTGGGCGAGGCAGCGCGACGATGTATCGAACTGCTCGTGCAGGCAGGCGTTCAACGCGTGCGCCACTGGGGCGACCTCGATCCGGACGGCCTGGCCATCATGCGCCATGTCGCAGCGGTTGCTGGCGTGCCGGTCGAGCCGCTGCGGATGGAGGCGGGGCTGCTGGACGTCCTGCCGCGCCGTTTGCTGACGCCGCGGGAGTCGGGGCTACTGGATGCCTGGATCGCAGATTCATCGCCGTACATGGAGTTGGCGACGTCGATGCGCGACTCGGGATACAAGGTCGAGCAGGAGGCGTGGTATCTGCTGGCTGGCGGCGAGGGTTGTGCCCAGCCTGATTCAGGCCGCCGCCACCAAGCGCAGCACGGTGAGTAGGTTCGTGCGACGTGCCCGGACTTTCCGACCGGCGTCGTGCGCAGCTTGCCAGTCGGCGGTTGCGGTGCAGGCGTGCGGAGTTCGACGCGTGCTAGACGTCACCTCAAGCCTCCGTCGTCACACCGGACTTGCCGGGCTGGTCGATGCAAGCCCACGCCTCGACGTTCCGCCACCCAATCACCTCGCCGCCCAGACGTTGCTGCCGCTCCTCGCCGCCATAGACGACCGCCGCATGCAGCCCGGTCGATCCCTGCGCGAGCATCGCCTTCAACTTCTCCAGAGGCGCGAGGAATTCGTGGGCAATCGTCGCCGCTGACTTCACCTCCACCGCCCGCACCGTGGCTGGCCCTGGCTCGACGAAATCTACCTCCAACCCATCGTGATCGCGGTAGAAGAACCACTGCGGCACCTCTCCGCGGTTCAGGTTCGCCTTGTGCAGTTCCACCGCCACGAGGTTCTCGAACACCGCGCCACGCAGCGGATGGACCAGCAGGTGCTCGGTCGTGCGCACGCCCAGCAGCCAGCACAGAAGCCCGGTATCCCAGAAATACAGCTTGGGTGTTTTCACCTCGCGTTTCCCCAGGTTGGCGTGCCACGGCGCCAGGCGGAAGGCGATGAAGGTCGTCTCCAGCACACTGATCCAGGCCTTGACGGTGTTGTGGCTGAGCCCTGCATCGTTGCCGAGTTGCGTCAGGTTCAGCAGTTGCCCGGCGCGGCCGGCGCACAGGCGCAGGAACGACTGGAAGGTCAGGAGATCCGTGACTTGCAGGACCGAGCGCACATCGCGCTCGACATACGTGGCGAGGTAGCTGGCCAGCCACGCCGACCGATCGAGGCCGCGCTGCATCGGCGCCGGATAGCCGCCACGTAGAGCTGCTTCGAACCACGTCGCCGCGGGTCCGACGAGTTGATCGGCCTCGGCCAGCGAGAAGGGCAGCAGGTTGAGGATGGCGGTCCGGCCCGCCAGCGTCTGCGACACCGCGTCCAACAACAGCAGGTTATTGGAACCCGTGAGGATCCAGCGTCCTGGTTGCGGCCGCTCGTCGACGTCCTCTTGCAGGTACGACAGCAGGTCAGGGCAGCGCTGGACCTCGTCGAGCACGCCGCCGTCGGGCAGCGTGGCCAGGAAGCCGCGCGGGTCGCTCAGGGCAAACTCGCGCAAGTCTGGAGATTCCAAGGTGACGCGTTTGCGATTGGGAAAGGCCATGCGACAAAGCGTGGTCTTGCCGGACTGGCGCGGTCCCGTCAGGGTGACGACGGAGAAGGTTCGGGCACGGTCGAGGAGGACGGATTTCAAGCAGCGTTCAATCATGATGTCGGGAGGATGCCGCGTCTTCTGAATTCAGTCAATTCGATTGCCAGATTTTGCAACCAGCAACCGCCTGCTGGCAGTGGAAGCGCCTGATAGGCAGGACCGCCCGGCCACATGACCCTCAATTGGGCCGGATGCAGACGCCCGTCGGACCAACCGAAACGGAGGCAGTCGACGATTTCGCACAAGTCGGGAGGTCCGGATTCCACGCCATGCAGTCGGAATCCGTCTTGCACGTCCGGCCGCACATCTTGAATGCGGCCTGTATCGGGTCCCGTTTCGCATTGCCGGACCCCTGGCTCTTTTCGTAGACGCAGGCGTAGCCGCCATCGCCGTCCTGGCTGCATGCGGCTTGGCCACCAGACATTCCGCAGTTTTTCGAACACACGCCGACGGACTTGTCGTACCCAGCAATCGGCAGCCCGAACATGCACATGCCGTACAGGCAGTCCGCATCCTGGCTGCACGCTTGGCCGTGCAACTTGCCGCCCGGCACGGCAATGGCCGGTGGGCACGAAGCCCACGACTGTGCACCAACGCACGGCTTGCAGACGCCGAGACTGTCGTCGGCCTTGTCCGTCATGACGATCTTCTCGCAGGGAGCCGGTTGGGCGCACAGCCAATCCACATCCTGGCCGGACGCATCGCAGAGCGCGCGGCACGTGCCGGCCACGCACAACGTACCGACTGCGCAGTCGTTGTAGGATTTGCACGGCGCGCCGGCCAGCAGAACTCCAGCCTTGACGCACAATGTCTTGTCGCCGTTGGGAAAGCACTGCTCGCCCGCCTTGCACGCGGCTGAACCCAGCACGCTGCATTGGGGCGGCGCCGCATCGGAGTCACCACCGTCGGCGTCGTCGGCTCCGTCCGCTGCCGCACTGTCGATCGAATCGCTGGCGTCAGCCCCGGGCTTGCCCGACTCGGCGCAATCCACCGGGCAATGCACTGCATCCTCCTGCAACAAAGCACAACTGCTGCACACCCCATCGCCACAAGACCCGCAGTCGATCGGGCAATCGGCAAAGCTCTCGCCCTTTTCGCAGGTGCAATTGCCGCAAGAAGCGCCGCAATCCGACGGGCACTTGCTCGGGCCGCCGTCCATCGGCTCGCAGATGCCGTTGCCGCACACCTGCCACTGGCAGTCGATAGCGCACGTCGCCGGCGACTCGCCCTTGTCACAAGCCTTGTTGCCACACGCGGTGCCGCAGTCAGCGGGGCATGCCGTAGCGCTTTCGTCGCACGTGAAGTCGCACTTGCCGTCACCGCAGTTGCAGACGACGCCGAGTTCCTGACTGGTGGCATCCTTCGCGACGGGCTGCGTCACGTCGAACCACATCCGCGCGGGCAGCGGCACCGTGCAGGCGGTCGTCACAAGCAGCCATGGAAAAATAGCGCGCAAATTCATTGGAATCCAGGCGCGGCCGTTGTCGCGGCACCGGGGTAGCGTCGCGCCGATCGGCTGCAACGTCAAACCGTTGGCAGGCAAGCACCATGGCCGTGCCGCGACCCAGCGAACGATGTCGCTGAGGTGGCAGCGAGTTCTCCGGCGGACACGGCCGAGGTCAAGAGCGGCACGGATGCCGGCGCGCTGGACACCGCCGATCTCGCAACCGGAGCAGACGCCGGCAAGACCGACGCCGGTGGTGCCGACGCCAGCCCGGATGCGGACAAGGCCGACACGGCAGCCCCGGCGGATGTGCCCACCAGCCCAGTATGCGGCAACGGCGTCTGCGATCCCGGTGAAAACGCCAAGCTGTGCAAGGTCGATTGCTGCGTGTGCGGCGACGGCATCGACCACTGCAATACCCAGGACTGTGGCGAGACCGTAGACACGTGCCCCATCGATTGCGCGGCTTGCGGCGACTGCAAGTGCGACGGTGGCGAGGATGTCTACAGCTGTCCGGTCGATTGCGGCTTTTGCGGCGACGGTGTGTGCAGCCAGTGCGTGAAGGAATCGCCAGCAACTTGCTCCAAGGACTGCGGGAAGTAGGAGATGAGATGGTCAGGTCTCGCAGTCACGCCGTTCATGCGCTGATCCTTCTGGCCGTGCTGCTGCTCGGGTCCCCGCATTGCCCGCGCACCACAACAACTCATCCCGCGGCAAGCCGAAAGTGCCCACCAGTACCCCAGTGCCCGGACAAAAGCTCGGCCAGCGCCGTCTCCATCGAGTCCCGGTGCGCGGGCTGCATCACCACCGCGTAGGCGCGCGGCGAAACCGAATTCCAGCGCAACACCTTGACTGCCAAGCCGAGGCGATCCGCGAGCATGTCGTGCAATTCCCGCACCTGCAGCTCATGCGTAGCGGTCCTGCATAGTCGCAACCCTCCGCAAATGAAAGCACAGCCTCGTCACGGCGACGCGTTGCTCCCGGGCGCCTTGGCCTTCACGACGCTCAAGATGCCGCAAGGCACGGCCGCGGGGACCAGCCACCTACCCCAAGGACTACCCCAAGAACACATTTGCCAGAAGTTCACCTCGTCCAACGGGCCCTGCGACCTGAGGAACGAGAACCACTTGAAGTCCGTGTTGCCGACATAGCCTGCCATGGGCAACCTCCGGTTCGCCAAGGTGTTGCAGCGTATCTCAGTGCGGCCCTGAGCGGTAGCGGGGCAATGCGAGCCACGCGGCTGTGAAGCGGACGGGATGAGGGAGGGCCCTACAACCCCCGCGACCTAGCGACGCTGCGACAGCCCCAGAGCAGGACGCCGCACCTCCGCACGGTACGCAAGCAGGTCCTCGACCCCGGCCAGATGGCCCAAGCACCGCGCCACGTCCATCGCATGCAGGCCGAGCACCGACGCCGGGTCGTCATCCCGGTAGCCGCCGAACAGCGAGAGCGCCACCGGCACCGGCCGCCTGAGCTGGTCAGACCACTGCCGCAGACTGCCGTACACCAGATCCGCCGCCGCCAGCCACTCCGCGGTCGAACACTGGTGGCCCAACTGATCCCACTCGTGCGAGTCGGCACCGTGCGCGAAACAGACGTAGTGGACGTCGCCCGCCAGGATTCGCGCGCCCAGCAACACGAGCTTCTGTTCGAGATCCCGCAGATACGCCGCATGGTCGCCAACCGGGTTGAGGTTGCAGCCCACGGGAATCGCCATGGCCAGGTCGGCTGCGAACTCTCGCGAGTCCTCGATGCTGTTGCCGAAGTGGCCATCGAGATCGATCCACGCCCCGACCAGACCCCGCTCGCGGTACAGCTTCAGCGCCGCCAACACCTGGCCGCTGAATGTGCAAAATCCCGAGCCGCGTGAAGGCGATGCGTGGTGGAACCCGGACACCGGAGCCATCGCGACCATCTCGGGCTGCTCGGTCGCGGCGCGGATCGCGGCCAGCAGACAGCCGTTGGTGCGCAGGACGCTGTCGCGGAACTCCGGCGACCACGCGAGCCCGTTGGAGGTCGCCAGGGACTGCCCACCCATCATGAAGGCGTCGACGTACTCAGGCTCGTGCGCGAGCAGCAGATCGTCACGCGTAACGGGGGGAACCTCGCCGCGCTGTTCGACGTAGGGCCAGACCGGCGTCTGCCGCAAGAACTCGAGGAATCGCCTGGGCTTGGTCGGCGACTTGGAGTAGTTGCCGGGCGCGTCGGGCGGCACCATCGCGTCGTCGTAGTACAGGGCGAGGCGCGGCAGGTGCTGCGGCATAGGAACCTCCATGGCTTGTTCGAGGCGAGACTGTCAGGGTGGCGCGACACGGTCAGTGGCCGTTCCTGGGATCGCGGCTGCGCTTGACGCTGCCCTCGGCGTCGCGACTTTTGCTCGACAAAGACGTCGCATACTGCATCTTCTTGCGCAGCGACTCGTCCATCGACCTCGACAGCCCTTCCAGGTCCAGGTGCAGGCCGTGGACGATGGTTTGGATGTGCCGGTCGAGCTGTGCCGCCTTGGCCAGACGGTCGAGGATGTGTTGCAAGTGCGCTCTGGCATTGGTATAGTCGCCCGCACGGTTGCACGCCAGCGCCTGGTAGCGCGCCTTGTCCGCCTCCAGGATGGCACAGGCCCTACGCACATCGGCGTCGCGCGTCTGCAAGCCGTTGGCCGGATCGTCGGCACTGGTCCATTGCAAGGTCGCCTGCGCGCTGGCAAACGCGAGGTCGCGGTCCGTGGCGCGCAGTTCCAGGCCCATCGATTCGCCCACCGGGTTCCGAGGCAGCTTGATGCGCAGGCCGATTTCGAGCTCCTGGTCGGCCAGCAGGTCGCCCACGGCGATGTCGCGCCCGCCGTCGACATCGCGCACGTCGAAATGCGACAGCAACTCGATGGACACCCCCGCGCTCGGCCGCAACTGCAAGGTCACGCCGCGCACGGTGACTTCGAGCGCCTCGCCGAGCTCGCTTTGCAGGAAATCCGGAATCTGCGCCGCGTGTTCGACGTAGCAGAAGCGGCCGCCGCCCGCGGTGGTGATGGCGGTCAGCAGCATCTCGTCGAAGTCGCGGCCTAGGCCGAACGCCGAGGTGTGGATGCCGGCGGTGCGCAATCCGCCTGCGAGCGTGGTCAGTTGCGCGGAGTCGGTGATGCCGGCGTTGGCCTGGCCGTCAGTCAACAGGATGCAGCGGGTCACGGCGGCGCTGGAAAAGCACTCGCTGAGTTGGCGGCAGCCCTCGCTCCAGGCGTCCGACAGGTTGGTGCCGCCGCGGGCCTCGATGCCGTTCAGGGCATGGTTCGCCGAGCGGATCGCCTCAGGCGTGGCTGGCGTTGAAGGCTGCACGACGTCGATCTGGTAGTCGAAGCACACCAGGCTGAAGCGGTCGATCGGCCGCAGCATTTGCAACGCCTTGGCCGCCGCCTCGCGCGCCAGGCGGATCTTGTCGCCGCCCATCGAGCCCGAACGGTCGAGCACCAACGCGACGTGCAAAGGCCGAGGCGGCGCCGAGAGGTCAGCGGGCGGCGCCTGCAGGCGAACCAGCACGTAGCGAGCGCTGCGCATGCTGGAACGGACCAGCCGGGCATCGGTCGCGGCGAACAGGCGGGCGGGCAGGGTGCGTGCGGGCGCGGTGGGGACGGTAGTCATGGTTCCTCCGATGCATGTGGATCCAGCCCCTTGGCGCTGGGGTGCGAGCTGGAAGCGGCAGGACCCGCTCCCCCAGTTGAGAATTTCGCCGCGCCAGCCGGACTGAACAAGCGCGCGGCCTGGTCGAGCAGATGGTCCAGTTTGCGCTGGGTATCGCGGTCCAAGGGACGCTGCACGTGCAGTTCGATGCCTGGACGCAACAGGTAGTGGTCCCAGGCACTTCGCGTCCGCGACTTGGCGGCAGGCGAGGCTTCAGACTGCGCGCCGGCAGGCGCGGATCCTGCGGGCGGCGCGGTCAGCCCGCCATGGATGCGCACGTTCGCCGGCCGCGCCCCCAGCAGATCCTGAAGCAGCTGGCGGCGTTGCCGATCCGGGTCGGCCGTCTTCGTGTCGAGGTCAGCGAGCGGTCCCTGGCCCGAGACAGCCATGAGGCGCGCAATCGCCTGCAGCGAGTGACCCTGCCGTTGCAACTCCTGGATGCGCCGCACCGCGTGCAGGTAGGCCATCGGGTAGCGCACGCCGGGGCCGGTCTTGTCGATGGGCGGCAGCAGGCGGGCGTGGATCCAGTAGCGGAAGGTGCGCGCGTCGATACCGGCGGCGAGGCAGAGGTCGCGCAGGGTCAATCCTGCATCGGCGTCATCGTCGCGAGGCAGGAGTGGGTCGTGGCGGGGCGGCTTGTCCATGGTCGAAGTCTAGACAGTGGCGCGTTTGGTGTCAAGACTGCAACCGCCTGGTGAGGCAGGTGCGATGGCCAGCCCCCGTGCGCTACACTACCCTGCGCTGCTCGACCACCCTTCGGCCCGCGCCGACCGCCAGGAAGCCATGCCCGTCGACCACGCGCTCCTGAGCCGAGTCCGCAAGCTGCTGGCGCTGACCAGTTCTCCCAATGTCCACGAAGCCACGACCGCCGCCGCCGTCGCCCAGACCCTCATCGCCCGTCACCGCCTCGAATCCTGGCTGGCCGCGGAGCAATCCGCCGAAGACGATCCGGATCCCATCGTCGACGCTCGCGAATCTCCGCTAGAGGCCTCCAAGCGCCTGCGCACCTGGAAGGTCGTCCTCGCCACCGCCCTGGCCGATGCCAACGGCTGCGTCGCCTACACCCTGGCTGGTGGTGCTCTCAAATCCATAGTCCTGGTCGGCAGATCCCGCGATCGCGCCGCCGTCGCCGAACTTTGGGGCTGGTTGGTCACCCGCATCGAATGGCTGTCAGCCACCCACGGTGTGGGCCAATCCCGCGCCTGGCACGACGCTTTCCGGGTCGGCGTAGTCGGCGCCATCGCGGATCGCCTTTCCAAGGTCGCTGCCGAAGTGCGCGGCGAATATAGCGAATCCGCTCTCGTGCGCGTCGATCCCGCCATCCACGCCCACCGCACCGCGCTCGATCGCTTCGTCGCGGACCGCTTGAGCCTGGGCAAAGGCCGCGGCTTGCGTGTCGACGCAGCGGCCTGGGAGCAGGGCCGCCGGGCCGCCAGCGACCTCGACCTCGGCCCGCGCGTGGCTACCCCAGGGGCGATCCGGGTTCGCCGCCGGAACTAGGCACATCTACACGGCCGCTACAGGCCCAGCCAGAGCTTCAAAGCGCGGTCCACTGCCTGCAGGGTCGCCAGGTCGGCCTTGCCCAGCCGTTGCCCAAGCGCGTCGACTCGCACAGAGGCCAGCTTGTCCGCCATGATTTGCGACGGCTTGCGCAAACCGTTGGCGTCTGAGGGTGAGACGGCAATCCGGAACAGCGGCGCGTCGACCAGCATGGACGTGACGAGGCAAACCGTGACACTGGCGTGCGTTTCATTGAAAAGATCGGCCTGGACCACAAGCGCAGGCCGAGGCTTGCCGGAGAAACTGCCGCCGCCTGCGTGGCCTTGAGCATCGGCGATGGTCACGAAATCACCGCGTTGCAGCTGCCCCGTCACGGTGCCCAGCCGCGATCATCGAAAACCAACTCCGGCTCGGCGTCGGCGGTCGCGCTCGCGGCCAGCGACTGGCGGTGCGCTTCCTTCGTCAGATCATGGGCGTCGACGTAGCGCCGCAGCGCCTCGCGTGCCACATCGCTGCGGGAACGCCCAGTCTGCCGCGAGATGCTCTCCAACTTGCGCTGCAGTTCTGCATCAATGCGAATTCCGAGCATGCGCCGCCTCGTTCTACATGTTCAACACCAGGATAGGCCGCACGTCGAGCGGGCGCAACGGCTACTTCCGCACCACGGTCGCCACCACGTGCACCTTCGCTACCTGCGGCCAGTCGATGGTCTTGATCGAAGCAATCCAGCACAAGTTCAAGTGGTCATTGTGCGCCTGGCCATCCAGGCTGGTCTTGCCGTCGCAGGCCATCAGCACTTCGCCCGACGCCGTCTCCAGGCTGACCTTGACCTTGGCCTCGATCTCGTCCGATCCGCTGTTCGAAAGTCCGACACTGAACTTCGGATGGCTGTTGTCGTTTCGGTCCTTCGCCGCATCCGCGACATCGCCTGCGCTGGGCATGTTGCGCACCGTCACGGCCTCGATCACCAGCGGCCCGGCCTTGTAGCCCATGGTGTGTTCGCCGGTTTTCTGGAACGGCACGGTCTTGTCGAACTGCCACGGCCCGTTGCCCGCCTCCTTCATCGGTTCCGCGCCTTTCCCCTTGCCGTCCGCGTCCTTCTTGCCCTTGCCCTCGCTCGCCTTGCCTTCGTCCGGTGGCACACGCGGCTTCTCGGTCTGGCCGTGGCCTTCCTCGATCGCCTGGATGCGCGCCCGGGCTTCCTCGCGCCCCGCGACGTCGGTTTCCACCTCGATGTATTGCTTGTAGATCCGCACGGCTTCCCGGCCATCGCCTTGCATCTCGCGCGCCCGCCCTGCGTTGAACAGCAGCACCGGGCGTTTGGACATCTCGTACGCCCGCACGAACAGCCGCGCCGCCACGTCGTACTGGCCCTCGCGAAACCGGCGTTTCGCCAGTTCCGCCACGGCTTTGGCGTCATCCTGGGGCGCGCTGGCCTGGACCGCAGGCGTTGCCATGGCCGCCGAGCCCAGCGCGATCACTGCGCCGACGACGAGCCGAAAGAGTCGAGATCTATTGCGCATGATCACCTCGGAGGTTGCCCTGTTCCGTCAGCGCTGTACCGGAGTCCGCGCCAGATAGACCGCGTGGCGCCGCCCGCCTCGCCCGGTATCGGCCCGTTCCACCAGAAAGGCTTCTGCTTTCAAGCGCTGCTCGAAGGCCGCGTCGGGGTCTTCTGACCAGACCGATAGCCAGCCACCGGGCACCAGTGCGGACCGGGTGTTGCGCAGCGCGCGCGTGCCGTAGAACGGATCGTCCCGGCCCTGCGTCGCGGCGTGCGGTCCTTCGTACAGGTCCAAGACGATGGCGTGCAGCTTGCTCGGGGCCGTCGCCGCCGCCGCGATGAGACCGGCCACGTCCGCCACCGCGACCTTGACGCGCGGATCCTCGACCGAGCGCTGCGTCAGGTCAGCCAAGGGCCCGCGGCACCAGTGCTCCACCTGCGGATTCAGTTCAGCCACGGTCACTTCGGCGTCCGCGGGCAGGCAGTCCAGGGCCGCGCGCAACGTGAAGCCCATGCCGAGACCGCCGATCAACACGCGGGGCGCGACGGTGCGGGTCAGCGGCCGACACGCGACCTCGGCCACGGCGACCTCGGATTGGAACGCCGTGCTGCTCATGAGGATCCGCCCGCCGATCACGATCAGGAAGTCGCGAGGTCCGCGCTGGCGCAGCTCCATCGGTCCTTCGGGAGTGTCGATGCGGTCAATCGTCGTCCAAGGCCTGGACATGCGCACCTCCTAGTCCGGATCGTGCAATTCGCAAATGAGACCAGGCACATGCCGCTCGCGCACCCACTGCTGCACCAGCGCTGGGTACTCGGGCTCGCGCACCTCGAACAGATGCCAGCCTTGCGGATCCTGACCCGAGTAGCCATTCAGGGTCGGGATGTTGCGCAACTGAGCGACCAACATCGCATCGATTTGCACTTCGGTCCGCGACAGCTTGGACTTCAGCGGCGAGGTGATGAAGAACGCCGCGCAATTCGCCGGAAGCTGCGCCGCCAGCCGGTGCAACCGCGCCAGTTCATTGGCCTTGCTGTAGCCCAAACGCTCGCCGGCCTGCTCCAGAAGCGCCGCTGCGGCCACGGCAATCAAAAGGGCAGTCCTGACAGTGCGTTGCCGTCCGCGCCATCGTCTCGCCCGGTTCAGCAAGGCATCGAGCACGAACGCCAGCGCCACCGACAGCGGCAGGGCGACCACCACAGCGTACCGGGCCACCGCGCGCACGCTCTTGATGCCCGGCACCGTATGGAAAGCGAACCACCACGGCGACTTGCCGAAGTATTTCATGCCCAACAGGTAGAATGCAGTCACCGATAGCACCAGGATCACCGCGAAGATCCGTGACTCCGGCCGAGCTACGGTAGAACCGATGGATTTCAAGGGAATCCGCCGCGCCGCTGCCACCGCCAGTCCGGCCAGCAGCAGCCAACCCAGCGTCACGATCAAACCCAGGCCGATGCGGTGCTCGCTGACGAATTTCATCGTGGTGAACCCGGGCAGCTGGTCCTCGACCCACGCCCACAGCAGGTTGCCGTCGCCCATCGCCAGCAGCGAAAACCAGCGAGGAATCATGCCTTGCGCATCGCCATAGGAACGCCAACCGGTCTGCCGCAGCACGGGCACGTACAGCAACAGGAATGGAATCAAACCGATGGCGAACACCGTCGCAGCCCCGGCCAGTGCCAGGCGAAACGCGCGCAGTCGGTCGAGCAGCCAGGCGCGGGTCGGCGCGAACACCAGCAGCAGCACCGCGAAGATCAGGCACCAGAAGCAGAAGAACCACGCAACGTACACGCCGGTCAGCAGTTGCACGTCGAGCAGCAGCGCCAGGGCCGCCAACCGCCAGAACGCCTGGCGAGGACTCCAGTGATCGGCGTGCCGCCCGAGCATCGCCAACAGCGCGAGCATCACCGGCAGCAGCACCAGAGGCTGCAGTTGCAGATGGACGATCTGGTTGAACTTCGCGCTGTTGAAGGCGAACAGGGCGGCTCCGAACGCGCTCGGGATCGCGCCCAGACGCAGCACCCGGTACAGCAGCCAGGCCGCGGTCGCGTAGGTCAGGCCGTCGAGCACGAGCGTCGCCCACTGCAGCGCCGTCAGCGGATCGTGGCCCAGCGCGCGCAACGGCCAGTAGAGCAGGCCCTGCAACAAGAAAGCGTCGGCGAACCCGAACGTGCCTTGCGCCGGGTAGAACATCGGCGGCGAGGCGAGCACCGCGTGACCGGTCAGCGCTTGCCAGGTGTGTTCGAGCAGGTAGGCCACGAGCCGCGTGTCGCCGGTATCACCCGAGATTTGCTCGAATCCACTGCGGAAGTCGACCTTGTGGAACCACAGCAGCCCGAGCAGGCCGACGCCCACCAGCACGAGCCGATCGCGCAACGAAGTCGGGCCGTTGCGTCGGGGAATGTAATCGAACAGGGACATCTGGCCTCGGCATCGAAAAGGTCACGCGCGGAAGTGCGCAGGCTACACCGCTCGCTGCGGACGCGATACGATGGCGCGGCCATGCCGATGCTGCTCCGACTTTCGATGTTCGCGCTCCTGCTGTGGCCCACGGCAGCTTGGGCCCAGACGGTGCATCCAATTCGCGTGCTGCTGGAGACCACGGCAGACCAGGCACGCTTGGAAATCCGCGGCTTGCAGTGGATCGAGCAGCGCCGCTCGGTCGAGATCGAGGGTGACGTACCGCGGCCGGTGGTCGAGGGCATGACCATCCGCAAGCCGCCGTTTGACGCGACGCCGGTGCGCCTGCGCTTGGATCTTCTGGTCACGCTGAGTGATGGCCCGGTGCAATGGCTGGTGACGCGCGGGCTGGGCGGGACGACGCGGCTGCGGGTCGAGGCGGCCGGGAAGACGATCCTGGACCAGAAGCTGGACGCGCTGTCGGCGAAGGCACCGACGTGGACCTGGCTGCCCGACCTGCGCAAGCTGCTGGCCGCGACGCCACCGCCGCGCACGGATTTCGGTAGGAAAGTCCTGGCGTTCTACTACGGTTGGTACGGCAGTCCGCAAGGTCCGGCGCAGGAGTGGCGGCACTGGAACCCGCGGCGCCCGGACCATGCGTCGGCGAACCGGCCCCAACTCGGCTGGTACGATTCGACCGATCCGAAGGTCGTCGCGCAGCACGTGACGTGGGCGAAGGAGGCAGACCTGCAGGGTTTCGTGCTGTCGTGGTGGCTGCGCGACAAGCACGAAGTGACGGTCATGCGGCTGCTGTTGGACGAGGCGGCGCGCCAGGGCCAGTTCGACGTCGGGCTGTACATCGAGAGCGCGGCGACCCCGGCGCTGTTGCGCTTGCAGGTCCAGCAGATCCTGATGTTGTTCGCCAAGCACCCGGCGTACCTGCGTGTCCGAGGCAAGCCTGTGATCTTCCTGTACACCCGCATCATCCAGGACCTGGGCAACGACGGGCTGCGCAGGGCCCTGCACGATCTGGACGTGTTCGCGATCGGCGACCTGCTCAAGCCGCTGACGTTGGAAGCGTGTGACGGGGCGCATACTTACGTGAGCGCGAGCGTGCCGGACCGCTACCAGCAGGAACTGTTCGATACGCGGTTGGCCGGTCGGCTGCGCGACAAACTCGTGCTGGCGACGGTGATGCCGGGCTATGACGACACCCATGCGCGCGCGCCCGGCGGCATCGATCACCGCTCGGAAGGGCGTTTCTACGCCGGCGAGTGGGCGATGGCGGCGCTGGCGGACTGGGTGATCCTGACTAGTTTCAACGAGTGGCACGAGGGCTCCGAAATCGAGCCGTCCGTCGAGCTGGGGCGCACCTACCTGGACGCGACGAAGCGGTGGATCGCGTGGTGGCGCAATCAGGGGCCATGATAATTTCATGCAATCACTTATGAAATCGTCGAATCGTCTCCGTCGGAGCCGGCGCGGCCGCATCGGCGCGCTCGGCGACCCAGCCAACAAAAGAGCATGATCGGCAAAAACATGTTTTTTGCCGATCGCCTCAATGAGTGGCACGAGGGCTCCGAAATCGAGCCGTCCGTCGAGCTGGGGCGCACCTACCTGGACGCGACGAAGCGGTGGATCGCGTGGTGGCGCCACCAATAACCAGCGAAATCATGGAGCCTTGTGCGGCTCGAGCTTGAACTGGTGCAGCGCGATGGCCAGCGGTCGCGTGTCGGTGCCGTCGTTCAGGCTCGAAGGCGCCACGCCATCCGGAAGTTCCAGACGCAAGACGTGGGGTTGCGCGACGTTGCCTGCGGGAATCGGCACCCGCAGCGCGTGCATCCCGGGGCGGTCCAAGGTCCAATCGCCAGCCGGCTCGTCGTCCAACCATAGGCGCACGCGCTGGATCCGTGGCCCCGGCCGCGACGGGCGCAGTTCCAGGTTGGGCCGCATCGAAAGCACCAGATCCTGCGTCACCGTCGTCGGGCTGTCGGCGCGTTGGCCCTGCCAGCACAGGCGTGGCAACTTCGTCTCGTTCCAGCGGAAAGCCCCTTCGGCGTCGCCCCAGCCCTCCAGCAGCCACGGCGCCCCTTCGGGTTGGCCCACCCGGACCACCTGGCCCAACGCCAACCGGGGCATCGGCTCGGGCAGCGGCCAAGGGATCAGGCCGGCGAGGAACTGCGGATAACGCCAGTCCCACAGGCGCTTCTGGTCGGTTTCGACGTCCAGCGGTCGCGTGTTCCACCGCCAGGCGTCGCGCTCGTAGGTGCCGCGCTGGTGCATCCACACGCCCAAGATCGTCAGCGCCAGGGTGATGACAAGTCCCATCCGTCCGGTGTCTTTCTTGCGATCCCGGGTCGTCAGCCACGCCGACAGCCCGGCGCCACAGGCCAACGCCAGCCAGGGCAGGATGTCCACGCTGAGTCGCGCGCCGTAGGAGTGGCCGCCCCACCAGTTCGGGTAAGCGCCCAAGAACAGGAGGTGTCCCGCGGAGATCGCCAGCGCGACCCATACCAGGCTGGGCATGGGCCAGCGCCCGCGCGTCCGGTAGAGCAACACCAAACCGGCCAGAAGCGCTGGCGAATACACCAGAAGTCCGCGCGAGGGCGAGGCCATCACGCCATAGAAGCCGCCCACGAACGTGCTCAGCCGCGGCGAGGCGTGGCGGTAGTAGCTGGGCAGCCAATGTCCGGTATGGGCGTGCGATCGCTCGAGAAACAGCGCCAGCCATACGCCACCGGCCAAGGCCAGGCGGGGCAACTGGGCGCGCTGCCGCCACAGCACCCAGACGGCCACCGCGGCGGCTTGCAGAGCAAACGTTGGCCGGCAGAACCACATCCAGGCGCACAGGGTCGCCGTCCATTCCGGCTGCAGGCGAACCTTCCGGATTTCAACGTGAACCAGGTGCCAGATCAGCACCGCGAGCAGCGCCAGGGCCCACGTGCTCGACCAGACGGCGCGCGAGGACGTGCTCCACAGCGGCGTCGAAACACCCAGGGCGATGGCGAGACCGAGCGCAGGCCACAAGGGCAGGAGACAGCGCAAGGCCAGGAAAGTAAACGCGACGATAGCCGCAGTCAGCCAGGCAGCCAGGCGCAGCTGCATCGCGGCTTCGAGCTCGGGCTGGTAGACGCCTTGGCTATCGGTCGTGCGCAGGCCGGATTGGTGCAGCAGCCACACGAACGGCACCGACAGCACCGAACTGCCGGATGGATACCAGTAGTAGATGCGCCGAGTTCCGTCCGAAGTCGGCGGCAGGATCTCCAAGTGGCGATCCCAGCCGGCCTCGGTCTGCCAGGCCATCGCTGGTGCACCGGGCTGACGTCCCGCATCGCCGTGCAGGTTGCGATCGAGCGCCAGGGTGCCGTGCTCGAGCAGCGCTTCGGAAACCAGCAGCGCGTACCGCGAGTCGGTCATCTGGTCGCGCTCGCCGTCGCGGTACAAGCCGACCAGGGCAAGCCAAAGTCCCAGTGCAATCGCGTACGTCGGCCAGGTCCGGGGCGGCGCGGACGCTGGAGTACCGGTGGCAGGCCGGGCAGGCTTGGCTTGGCGGGCTTGGCGAGCCAACTACATCGATTCCTTCGGCTTCTTCTTGCGCGCGGGCTTGACCGGCGCTTCCGGCACGGCGGCGCTGCTCGGCACCGGAAAGCCAGACACCGACGACCGCGGCCGCGGGGCAGGGCGACCCTCCGCGCTCGGCGGCTTGCGGGCCGGCGCTGGCCGCGTTGGCCGGGCGGTCGGCGCCGGGCGCTCGCTGGCCTCGGGCTGGGGCGCGCGCGGGGCGGGCGCGGATCGGGCAAAAGGCGCCGGCGGCGTTTCCGAACCTTCGCCCGGCGTCATCACGCGGATGTTCAGATACCGCCCACAGATCATGCTCTTGCGCATGGTTTCGAGCACGTTCGCCACGGACTCGGCGGGCACTTCGACCAGGCTGAAGTTCTCGCGGATGTCGATGGCGCCGATCGCGTGTCCCTCCACGCCCGCCTCGTTCGCAATGGCTCCCACGATATCACGCGGTTGCACGCCATTGCGCCGACCCACGCCGAGCGACAGCCACACCGGACCGGTCTGCGGCAGTTCCAGCGCCGGCAGGTTCTTCTCGCGTTGCTGCACAGGCTGCACGGCTTCGGGGCGTGCCGTGTCCTGGCGCGCTTCGGGCCTCGGGGCAGCCGGCGCGGTCGGCCGCGACACCACGGTCTGATTCACCTGGCGGACTTCTGGGCGCACGTCGGCACGGGGCGGCGCGGCATTGCGGGACTGCGGCGCGGGCGGCGGCGATGCCGAGTGCCCGGCTCCTGGCGGCAAAGGCTTCTCGCCCCAGGCCAGCCGCGCCAGGGCCGCCGCGATGTCCTCCAGGCTGCGACCGCTCTCCGGCACGCCTTCCTCGGCCACTTGCAGATCCTTGATCATGTGGAGGAAAGGCGTCAGGTCCGCGGTCCCGAGCGTCTGGCGCACCTGCTCGGCGAAGCGGGCCACCCGGGCCGCGTGCACGTCGCGCTCCGTCGGAATCGCCAGTTGCAGCAGGCGCTGACCGGTGAAGCGCTCGAGGTCGCGCAACCGCCGTTCCTCCCGCGGCATGACGAACTGCACCGACCGCCCGAACCGTCCCGCGCGCCCCGTACGGCCGATGCGATGGACGTAGGTCTCTGCTTCGCCTGGCATTTCCATGTTCACGACCAGGTTGATCTGATCGACGTCCAGACCGCGCGCCGCCACGTCGGTCGCCACCACGATGCGCAACTGGCCGTTCTTCAAGCGCCGGATCACGCTCTGGCGCGCCGACTGGGCCATGTCGCCGTGCATCGCCTCGCTGGCAAAGCCGCGATTTTCGAGCATTTCCGAAAGTTCGGCGCAGCCTGCCCGCGTCCTCGCGAACACCAGCGCGGCATCGATGTCCTCCACCGTCAGCAGGCGCGCCAGCGTCTCCAACCGCTCGTGGGGTTGCACGATCATGAATCGTTGCTCCACCGTGGCCACCGTCCGGGTCATCGCCGGCATGGCAACGCGGTCGGGATCGCGCATGTATTTCGAAGCGATCCGGGCGATCGCGTCGGGCAGGGTCGCCGAGAACAGCGCGGTCTGGCGCGTGGCCGGCATCTGCGACAGGATCTGCTCGACGTCGTCGACGAAGCCCATGCGCAACATCTCGTCCGCTTCGTCCAGCACCGCGACCTTGACACGATCGAGCCGCAGCGAACCGCGCGCCAGGTGATCGAGTACCCGTCCAGGCGTCCCCACGACCACGCGCACCGCCCCTTCGAGCCGCGCCAACTGCCGTTGGATCGGGTCGCCACCGTAGATGGGCAGCACACCGATCGTGCCGAGATCCTTGCCGTATTCATGCACGGCCTCAGCCACCTGCATCGCCAGTTCGCGCGTCGGCACCAGGATCAGCGCCTGCACGTGGCGATCGCTCAGGTCCAGGTTCTGCAGGATGGGCAGCGCGAAGGCCGCCGTCTTGCCCGTGCCGGTCTGCGCCTGTCCGAGCACGTCCCGGCCGGTCAGCAGCGAGGGGATCGTGCGCGCCTGGATCGGGGTCGGCGTGGCATAACCCAGTCGATCCAGAGCCTTCAGCAGTGCCGGCACGAGACCGAGCGAGGCAAACGACGGGCCGTCGGCGACTTCCGGGGCGGCAACGGGCGTGGAATCAGGGACCTTGGCGGCGTGAGACATTGGCAGGAATCCTCTTGAACATAGGTGCGGGGAACGCAGGGGGCAGCATCCTAGCACAGCATCGCGCTGCCCGGGACCCCCGAATTTCGCGATGGACAGCGACTCTCAGCGGCGATCGTTGCGCGCATCCATCACAGAATCATGACGTAACCGAGACACCCGGGCACCTGGTCCCAGCCTACGATGATTGTCAGTCGCATTTCCGCGCGAAGCTTGGATGTCAGCATGCCAACCGCCATTCACGAGGCCGCTCGTCCGTCGCCGCCAGCCAAGGTTCGATTCGCGCAAAGCGGCGCGTTCCATCAGGATTTGAAGGCCAGGGTTGACGCTTACTTCGCCACCTTGGGCAGCAGCGAGCGCGACGTGCCCGCCATGTACATGAAGAGTTTGGTGATTCTCGTGTGGTTCAGCGTCTCGTGGGCCTGGCTCGTGCTCGGCTCGCCGCCCGCCTGGCTGGCCATTCCCCTGGCGATCTCGATCGGTCTCGCTGTGGCCGGCGTCGGCATGAGCGTGCAGCACGACGCCAATCACGGTGGCTATTCACGCTATCCGTGGGTCAATCGGGTGATGGGCTGGACCATGGACGCCGCCGGTGCGAGTTCGTACGTCTGGCGCGTCAAGCACAACGCCATCCACCATACCTTCACCAACATCCATGAACAGGACGACGATCTGGACATCGGCCTGCTCGCCCGCTGGACCGAGGATCAGCGGCACAAGCCCTGGCATCGCTGGCAGCATTTCTACACGTGGGTCCTGTACGGCCTGCTGCTGCCCAAGTGGGTGTTCCTGGACGATTTCAGCAACATCGCCAAGGGTCGCATCGGCAAGCACAAGCTGGCACGGCCGAGCACCGCGCAGTGGGTCAGCCTCTTGGCCGGCAAGATCGTGTTCGTCGCCTGGGCCCTGGTCATCCCGATGCTGTGGCATCCGGCCTGGATCGTGATCGGGCTGTTCTTCGTGATGTGCTTCACGGTCGGCTTCACGCTCTCGGTCACGTTCCAACTAGCGCATTGCGTGGAAGAAGCCAGCTTTCCGCGCGCGCCGGAAAACGGCCGCATGCCGCTCGACTGGGCCGAGCACCAGTTGCAGACGACGGTTGACTTTGCCATGCGCAATCGGCTGTTGACCTGGTACATGGGCGGGCTGAACTTCCAGGTCGAGCACCACTTGTTCCCGCGCGTGTGCCACTTGCATTACCCGGCGCTGGCCAAGCTGGTGGCGGCGACGGCCAAGGACCACGGCCTGCAGTACCACGCGACGCCGAGGTTTCATGTGGCGATCGCGTCGCATTACAGGCTGTTGCGTCGACTGGGCCATGGCCCGCAGTTGGCTTTGGCGGCCTGATTTCGGCCCGAACCAGAACCCGAACCCGAACCCGCACCCGAACCCGAACCCGGAGCCGGGACCGGAGCCG
>CAYHHL010000066.1:0-27258 GCA_964356325.1 uncultured Enterobacteriaceae bacterium
CTCCGGCTCCGGCCGCGGGTTCGGGCGCGGCTCCGGGTTCGGCCGCGGTTCCGGTTCCGGCTTCGGCTTCGGTTCCGGCTCCGGCTCCGGCTCCGGGCGCGGCCTCGGCGCCGCCAGCAAGTCCAACTGCTCCGGCTTTGCTTCAACGGCAGCCTTGCTTTTGCGCTTGCGAGTCGGCGTCACCGCCGGCGCCACCACCTCCGGAGCCTTGGCAACTCGGGGCGCACGCACGGCTTTCGCCACTATCGCCTCGGGCGGCTTCGGCACGGCCGCAGTCTCCGCGCTCACCTTGGGCTTGCGTTGGCGCGGCGGCGGGCTAGCGGGCGCTGGCTTCTTGTCGGTCATGTGGCGAATTCCCAACGCGCACGGGGAGTTCTGTCAGCGCGCAATATCGACGAACACGTACCGGCCAAGATGCGCCGAGAGGTAGGCCCGCTTGTCTCGCAGCGTGATCACGATGCGCGTGCCACGTCCTGCAATTTCATCAGTCTTGATGAATTCCACGGCGGTCGGGAACGCGCCGGTCAGGATCTCGCGCTTCAGGTTGACGTTGGCGACGGTGACTTGCGGCAGATCGATCACCACGTGCAGATCGTCGGGCCGGTACACGTAGCCGCAAGCGGTGTGCTCGAGCTGGACGTAGACACGCGACCCGTCGGCATTGTTCTGGAATCCTACCCACGTCAGCGCCTGCGGCTCTACCTTGCAGCGCCCGGTCGAAGCCGACGGCGACACCGCATTCCAGTCGGGCACCTGACCGCTGTACGGACGATCGCGATAGATCTGCCCGGCGCGATCGACGAACAGCTCGCTCGCCTTGTCCTCACCCAACAGTGGGAAAGGAAACGGCTTAGGCGGCGCGACAAACGGCCCCAGGCGCAAAGCGTCCTCGCCGACCGGCGTCTGATCCAGGGTCCCGGCAGATGGCTGGACTTCGGCTGGTACCTTGTCCGCTTCGGGTTTGGCATCCGGCTTGGCCGCCTTGGTCTTGTCGGCAGCCTTGTCGCCAGGCTTCTCGGCGGCTTTCTCGGCCGGACGTGGCGGCCTAGGTGGCGCGGCGAACGCGGCAGCAGTCCAACCAGCGACGGCCAGGACGGCTGCGATGCGGGCCACGATTTTCGCTCCAGGAATCGCCACGTTGCTTTCCTCTGCCGGTTGCGCGGCCGCCAAGCGGTGCTCCCATTCGGGCGCGCTGCGAGACCGGCCCACGCACGGTCCATGGTAGGCCAAGCAGGGGCGCTGTCCAGGATTGCCGCGCAAAAACGACGACGCGGGACAGACCAGTTCCGGCATGCCCCGCGTCGCCATTCAACGCACTGATTGCTCAGGCAAACCTACGGAGGCGTGAGCTTGATGGTCTTGGCGTCCGCATGCGTACCGGCGAACCACTTGCCGTCGGTGGAATCGCCCTTGCCCGGCGCCGGGAAGGTGACCGTGCCAGCGTCGGCGCCGACCTTGGGCCGCAGGTCGACCTGGTACTCGTCGGCGTAGCACACGCAGATGTCTTCGGCGAAGCCCTTCTGCGGGCCGGAGCCGCCGGCCTTGTAGGTGGTGTCGACCTCGTACACGTCGAGTTCGTCGCCGGCTTCGATGATCACGACGGCGCCGTTGCCGTCGCAATCCTCTACGCCCTTGGCCGAGGTGTTGGAGCAGGCGCCGATCTGCAGTTCGATCGAGCCGCCGTTCAGGCTGATGTAGCCGGTGTCGTCCTTGGACTTGTACACGTGGCCATTGAGCGGGCCCACCGGCAAGTCGGTCTGCTTCTTCTTGATGCCGTCATTGACCGGGCACAGCGGCGTGCTGCCCTGGCTGAACTTGGCCGAGCCGATCTTGCCCACGCCCATCAACTGCGCGGGTTTGCCACGGTACAGCGCCACGGCGTCGAGGTCCGTGCCGATGCTGTTCTTGGTGCAATCGAGCTTCTCGCCCGAATGGTCCCAGATGACGATCGATTCGAAGATCTGCTTGCCGACGACAGGAACGTCGGCGGTGGACGTGTCGACGGTCGCCGTGTCGACGGTCGCCGTGTCGGTGGTACCAGCGTCACCGGCGGTGCCGTCTGCATCGTTGTTGGTGCTGGCCGAGCAGGCGCCGGTGGCAAGCAGGGCGACGAGGCCCAAGCTCGCAAGAATCTTCTCGATGTTCCGCATGTGTTTCCTCCGGCGCACGCTGTCTGCAGATCCTGACAACTGCCTCGAATCTGTACGGATGTACTTAGCGCCGCGGGGTAGCATAGGCATTCTCGCCGGCAAGTCAACGGCCCCGCTGGGTCAGCGCGTCCGTTGTCGAGCATTGGCGACTTGCGCCTTGAACTGCGCGGCCCGGTGGCGCAAAATACTCGCCCCTCTCCGGCCGTTGGGCCGACGTCAGCCCGGTCCCCTAACCGGCACAGGTCTGCCATGCAGTGCGCGCGGTGCGGTCACAACAACGTCTCGAACTTCCGATTCTGCGAGGCGTGCCTGGCACCTCTGGCGGACGGAGGCGGCGACGACGTGGTCGGCAAGTTCTTCGACGACGCCGACTTGATCGAGGCCGGCCAGACCGACGCCTCGCGCGGGTCCGCGGTGCCGGCGCGCTTCGATCTGCCATGGAAACAAGAAGCTCTGATTGGCGCCAACAGCCTTCTGGCCATGGCCGGACGCGACGCGGAACTGACCGCTACGGTGGATGGCGTGGTCGCCGCGGTGCAATCCCGTCGTCTTTCCGCGCTGGTGGTCCAAGGCGAGGACGGCAGCGGTAGATCGCGGCTCTTGGTTTCGGCCAGGGATCGGCTGATCGCGCGGATCCCCGGCGTGCGCATCCTCGTCACCACCGGCCAGGGCGCGCACCGACCGTTCAGCCTGATCGAACGGCTCCTGCGTTTGCGCTTCGAAATCCCCGAGTACCTGGGCGGCACCATCGCCGGCGAGCGGTTCGAACGCAGCGTCGAGGCGTTTTATGGTGACCCCGCGGGCGCCGAGATCGCGCGCACCTGCGGTCCGATGCTGGGCTTTCGCTTCTGGCAGGAACACGACATCGACTTCGAGGACCGCGCCGAGCAAACGCGCCGGGCCCGGGAAGCGCTGTTCAACCTGCTGGCCCGTGATCTGGCCGCCCAGCCGACCGTGCTGGTGATCGACGACGCCGGCGAGGGTGATGCGGAAAGCCTCGAATTCCTGGCGCAACTGCACGGATCGGCGGAAACGCGCGGCGATGGCCTCGAGGCGCCGGCCCTGATGCTGCTGGCGACCGACCGGAGAGGCGCGATCCGACGACCGTGGCTGGGTGATCTGCCGCGCATCGAACTGGCGCCCCTGCCCAACGCGGCGATGGCGGCGATCGCGAAACAGGCGCTGGCAGGCGTGCTTGGCTGTGACGAGGCGGTGCTCGCGACCTTGGTCAAGCATGCGAACGGTCGGCCCGGCACCCTGCTGGACGAACTCGAGCAACTGGTCAAGAACGGTGCGATCACTCGGGATCCGGACGCGACGCCGCCCGGTGGCATGTGGACCTTGCACGCGGACAAGCTGGGCGAGCTGGCGGCGCGCGGCAGTCTGGTTTCGGGGCGCGGCAGTCGGCTGGGCGGACTGAACGACTTCCAGCTGCAGGTGCTGTCCATGGGCGCGGTGTTCGGCACGCGGTTCTGGCTGGGCGGCATCGTGGCTCTGCTGCGGCAGGACACGGAAGGAGCACGATCAACGAAGGAATTAGGCAAGGACGAAACACCCGAGAAGGTGCGGCGGGCCTGCCACGCGCTGATCGAACGGGGTCTGGCCCTGCCCGAGAAGACCGGGCCGCTGCCGCACGAGACCGGCTATCGCTTGGTAGAGGAATCCGATCGGGCGTCGTTGCTCGAACTGCACCAGCCCGAAGCCCTCAAGGTCTTGTCGCAGTGCGCGGCGGTGTGGCTGCAGATGGTGGCGGGGCCGCGTGCTTCGGAAATGGCGGATATCCTGGCGCCTTTGTGGCTCACCGCGGGTGATCCGGTCCATGCGGCGCACCTGTACCTCGCGGCGGGCGAGCGCGCGCTGGACGAGTTCCGCCCGAACGAAGCCCGTGATTTCCTGGAGAAGTCTCGGCTGCTTGCGCCCGACTCCTACGCGCACGTGCACTGGGCGGCGGCGATGGGCCTCGGCCGGTTGCACGAGTACGACGGCCGCTGGCAGGACGCCGAGACGCTGTATCGCGATGCCCTGGAAGTGGCTTGGCGCTTCCGGGCGCGCGGTCGCGGGGCGCAGGCTTTGCGCAGGCTGGGCCGCATGTTCCGCACCCAAGGCAAGGCCCAGCACGCCCTGGAGCACCTGGTCGCGGCGATGAAGCTGTTCGAGGCCATCGGCGATCCCCGCGGCCTGGCGGCGACTTGTGACGACATCGGCCGCACCTACTGGACGTCGGGTCACACCAAGCCGGCGCTGGCGTTCCTGAAGAAGGCGGCGCAGTACCGGGAAAGAATTGGCGATCGCGCGGGTTTGGGCTTCACCCTGACCAACCTGGGCATCGTCTCGCTGTCGCTGGGTCATGTCGAGCAGTCGCGCGCGTACCTCGAAAAGGCCGTGCAGATGCAGCGAGAGCGCAAGAATCTCGTAGGCTTGTTCGAGGCCCTGAACGGCCAGGGCGCGCTGCACGTGGCTTCGGGCGAGGTGGACGCGGCGGTGGCCTGCATGCAGGAAGCCCACGAGATTGCCCGACGCGTGGGCAATCGGCGCATGGCCGCGATGATCCAGAACAACCTGGGCGAAGTGCTGATGCTGGCCGGGCGCTTGGACGAGGGTGAGACCCTGCTCTACAAGGCGGTGGAAGGCGCGGGCCGGCTGGGCGATCACGCGCTGCTCTCGGACGCGGCGCGCAATCTCGCGGTGGCGGCAAGACGGCGCAATGACAGCGAACGGGCGTTGAAGTGGGCGCGGCGCAGCGTGGCGGCGGCCCAGTCCAGCGAGGTGTTGCGGACCCGGGCGACCAGTCAGCGCACGCTGGGCGAAATCCTGGCCGACGGCGGCGATGTCGACGGTGCGGACGAGGCCTTCCTGAAGGCCGAGGAATGGCTGGAGCAGGCAGGCGAGGTCCACGAGCTGATGGCCTGTCTGCAAGCCCACGCGGCCTTGCTGACCCGCGTCGGTCGTGCCGAACCCGCGCAAAAGCTGCTGGACCGCTGCGATGCCCTCGCGGAGGCGCCGTCGCCGGCTCAGTTCGGCGACTCGCGCACGGTGCCGAGTTAGGCTTTGCACCGACCACGACATCTGGATCAGGCCCGCCGGCTTTCGCCAGGTCCTTCGTACTTTCCAGGTGTTGTGTGGCAAAACCGGGCCCGGGCGGCCACTCTGCGCCTCGCTCGCCCGCGTACACCCTGACACGGATGTCAGGTGCGCCGCGGACAATCGGGTACCCCGCAGGCAGTCGCCAAGCTGAAGGCCATTGGATCGTCTAGGCAATTACACCAATAGCAAATCTGGCCCACCCTTTGCAAGTACATCTCCCGATGGCCTGTGCGGCCGTCTTTGAGGTGGAATCCATGCGCTCGCAAGCCTTGTCCGACCCTGCCTGTCCCGCCGACGACATCTTGCTCGACGACGCCGACGACTTCGTCCCGGAGGCCCGCCTGCATATTGAGGAATCGCCGCGCAAGCCCCGCCGTGCCGAAGAGCCGGGCGGCGCGCAGATCGATCCTACCGTCTTGTATCTACAGCACATTGGCCGCGTCGCGCTGCTCACCCGCGAGGGCGAGGGCGACATCTCGCGGCGCATCGAGGAGGCTTCGGCTGACATGCTCGAAGTCCTCGAAAGCGTGCCGGTATGCCGCCCGCTGATGACCACGCTGCCGCTGCAGATGGCCGTCGATCACGACCTGCTCAAGCAATGGACCGACGCCGATGCGTGGCGCGACCGCGACGCCCGGATCACGACGTTGGCACGGGCCGAACGTTTCCGCGAGCGCGTGCTGGAACTCGACGCGGCGATTGCCGAACTGCACGTGGCGGATGTGCCGCGCGGGCCCGAGCTGGTCCAGGCGATGCGCAGCAAGTACCGCACGTTCTGGGAGGATCGCACCGGCGAGAAGCTGATCACGCGCGCCCAGGAGATGTTCCACGAGTTGGCGCGTGAAGCCGTGCGCAGCGAGCACCGGTTGCGCCGCGCCATGGAAGACGCCGGTCTGAAGCGGGCCGATCTCGAGACCCTGCCGCCGCCGGTCAAGCGCCCGCGCACCGAGCAAGCCAAACACCTCCAGATCGTGCGCGAAGCCTGGGAAGCCGCGACCGCTGCCGCGCAAGCCTACGGCAGTTCGGGTGAGCAGGCGGGCCGCGACTTGCGCAAGTTCCGCCGCGCCCAGACCTCGATCGCCGAAGCGCGCAGCATCATGATCCAGGCCAACTTGCGCCTGGTGGTCAGCATCGCCAAGCGCTACATGAACCGCGGCCTGGCGCTGCTCGACCTCGTACAGGAAGGCAACATCGGTCTCATCAAGGCCGTCGAGAAGTTCGAGTGGCAGCGCGGCTACAAGTTCTCGACCTATGCCACCTGGTGGATTCGTCAGTCGATCACCCGTTCGATCGCGGACTCGGCGCGCACCATTCGCATTCCCGTGCACCTGATCGAGGCGCTGAATCGCATCATGCGCGAGCGGTCGCGCCTGGAGCAGGAGCTGGGCCGGGAACCGACGGTCGAGGAGCTTTCGACGCGGTCCGAGGAGACCGTCGAGCAGGTGGAGACCATCCTGCGCATGGTGCGGTCGCCCCTGAGCCTGGACGCGCCGGTCGGCGAGGATGACGCTCAGCTCTCTGATTTCGTTGAGGATCCGTTGGCACCCAAGGGCCTGGACTACTGCCTGCAGCGCGACCTGGCCGCCCAGACGCTGAAGGCGCTGACCAAGCTGCATCCGCGCGAGGAGGCGGTGCTCAAGCTGCGGTTCGGCATCGGCCACGAGGAGGGATTGACGCTCGAGCAGGTGGGCGAAATGTTCAACCTGACCCGCGAGCGTATCCGCCAGATCGAGACCGGTGCGCTGAAGAAGCTGCAGGTCTGCTCGACCCGCGGTCTGCTCGAGGAACTGCTCGAAGCGTAACGTGGGCATCGAGACGAAACGCAACGCCCCCGCGCGGTCGAGCCGTGTCGGGGGCGTTGCCGTCTGGATCTCGGCCAGTTGCTGCAGATTCAGTGCGTACGTGTCTCAGTGCGCACATCTCGACGGGTACGTTGAAGCGGCGCGAGGCCTCAGCTATCCTGCCGCCGTCATCGGGGTCCTGTCATCGGGGTCCGGTGCATGCTCACCCCGCCGAGAACTTGCTGGAGATACATCCGAAATGCGCAAAGCCCTCGCTCATCGTCCCTGGAAGATCCTGCTGGCCACGGCCGCGCTCGCCACTGCGTTCTCGGGCTGCAAGCGCCCGCCGGGACAGTCGATCGTGCTGACCAAGGACCAGGAGATGCAGATCAGCGAGAACGTGTTGGCCGCGCCGCCGCCCGCGCTCGAGCACAAGATCGACGTGCATTTCGAGGACAAGATCACGTTGCTGGGCTTCGACATCAAGGGCGAACCGAAGAAGGGCAGCGCGTTCGACCTGGTGATGTACTGGCGCGTCGATGAGCCGGTGCATGGCGATTGGAAGATCTTCGTGCACTTCGAGGCGCCCGGCAAACGTCGCGCGCCGTTCGATCACTACGGCGTCGGCGGCCTGTACCCGGTCGCCAACTGGAAGAAAGGCGAGATCATTCGCGACATCGTGCACGTCGAAGTGCCGGCCGACTGGCCTGACGGTCCCGCGCAGATCATGGTCGGCTTCTTCGATTGGGGTGCGCTCACCAAGGCCAATCAGGATCGCCGGTTGAAGGTCGAGACCGGCAAGGGCTTGCCAGACGATCGCGTGCTGCTGACGACGCTGAACATCGGTGGCGGCGCGGAAAAGGCGGGCGGTGAGGCCCAGGTGCGCATGCCGACGGCGCCTCAGCCGCCGGTGTACGAGACCCAGCAGGTGACGCAAGCCCCGACGATCGATGGCAAGTTGGACGACGCGGCGTGGCAGGGCGTGCGCCAGACCGCCGCGTTCCGCCAGCCGGACGGCAAGCCGCTGGACGACGGCATGCAGACCCAGGCGCGCCTGACCTGGGACAACGAGAATCTGTACGTTGCGGTGACCACGAAGGATTCTGACGTCCGCAACGAGCACAAGGACAACGACTCGACCCTGTGGGAAGGCGACGACATCGAGCTGTTCCTGCAAGTGCCCGGCGTCGAGGGCTACGTCGAACTGCAGTGGGCGGCCAACGGCGCGAAGTTCGACGCGAAGTTCACCGGCCACCGCCAGCCGGAATGGCCTCTCGCGGCCAAGTTCGACAGCGGCAGCAAGCATGCCGTGGTGGTCGATGGCACCGCGAACGCCGACGGCGCGGATCGCGGCTTCACGGTGGAGGCCGCCATCCCGTGGAAGGGCCTGGGCTTGACCGGCGCCCCGACCGCGGGCATGCGCATCGGCGCCAACCTGTACCGCATCGATGACAAGGGCACCCACGATCTCGCGCACATGGGCACGTGGGCTCCGATCGGCGCCGACTTCCACAAGCTCGAAGGCGCCGGCACGCTGGTGCTCCAGGGCGCCCAGGCTCACCCCGCCTTGCCGACTCCCGCCGCACGGTGACGCAACCCTCGCTGCCGGACGAGGGTTTCGCCCGCCTCGTCGCGGTGATGGCCCGCCTGCGCGCGCCCGAGGACGGCTGTCCGTGGGATCGTGAACAGACGCTGGCGACGTTGCGCACCTATCTCGTCGAGGAATCGCACGAACTGCTGGATGCGATCGACGCGCTGGGCGCCGATGCCAAGGCGTTGCCTGCGGATCTGCCACGCCTGGACGCGGATCCGAAGCTGACCGCCGAACTGCGCGAGGAACTGGGCGACGTCCTGCTACAGGTGGTGTTCCAGTCGCGCATTGCCCAGGAATCCGGCTGGTTCACCGCAGACGACGTGGCGCGTGGCATCGCCGAGAAGATGATCCGCCGGCATCCGCACGTGTTCGCCGACGCTCAGCCGACCACGGCCGGTCACGTGCGCGCGAGTTGGGAACAGATCAAGCGCAAGGAGGGCAAGAGCGCCCTTGCAGGAGTGCCACGCAACCTGCCGGCTTTGTTGCGAGGCCAGCGCATGGGCGAGAAGGCGGCGCGGATCGGTTTCGACTGGCCGGACGTAGAGCCGGTGCTCGCCAAGGTCGATGAAGAACTGCTGGAACTGCGTGAAGCCATGGCGTCCGGCGATCGAGCGGCCATGGCCGATGAACTGGGCGACCTGCTGTTCGCGCTGACGAGCCTGGCCCGCCATCTGCAAGTCGACGCAGAACAGGCCCTGCGCGGAACCCTCGACAAGTTCACCCGTCGTTTCGGCTATGTCGAGCGCGAGGCCGAGATCCGCTACGGCAGCGACCATCACTCGACGCTGGACGAGCTCGAAGCGCTCTGGCAGGAAGCGAAGAGGGCCGAGCGGGGTTGATCGCGCGGACCTGGCCGAAATGGCGCTGCCCTGCCCCCGGAACTGCATGTCTTTCGTCCATTTGCACGTGCACTCGCAGTTCTCGATCGCCGACGCCACCACGCGCATCGCCGAACTCTGCAAATTCGCCAAAGAACAGGAAATGCCCGCGATCGGCCTGACCGATCACGACAATCTGCACGGCGCGGTCGAGTTCACCGACACCTGCAAGAAAGTGGGCATCAAGCCCATCTACGGCTGCTGCCTGGCGATTGCCTCGCGCCCGCTGGGTGAGCACGTCCGCCGCGTCCACCACGTCACTTTGCTGGCGGCCAACCACGCCGGCTACCAGAACTTGCTGTTCCTGGTCTCCCAAGCGCACCTGCAGGCACCGGCCGGTGGCCATTCGCGCATCAGTTACGAACTCTTGCAGCAGCACAACGAGGGGCTGATCGGCCTGTCGGGCGACCTGTCGGGCGAGATTGCCAACGCCTTGTTGCGCGGTGAAGTACTGGAGGCCAAGAAGCACGCTGAGCGCTACAAGTCTTGGTTCGCACCGGGGAATTTCTACGTGGAGGTGCAGCAGGGCGGGCTGGTCGAGCACGAGACGCTGCTGCGCAAGCTGGTGGCGCTGGCCGAGGAAGTCGGGCTGCCCTGCGTGGCGACCAACGACGTGCACTACCTCAAGCGCGACGAGGCGCGCGCCCACGAAGTGCTGATGTGCATTGGCCTTGGCATCCAAGCCCGCCCCGATACCGAGCCGCTGCCAACCGACATGCTGGACCTCGCGACCGAGGCGGAGATGCGGCGGCGTTTCGCTGGCTACGAGCACCTGTGCGACGTGACGGCCGAGATAGCCGAGCGCTGCAACGTGACGCTGGACTTGGGCAAGCCGATGCTGCCGCGCTTTCCCGTGCCCGAAGGCATGGACGAGCCAGGACTTTTTGCCCAGCTCTCCAAGGCGGGCCTGGAGCGGCGCTTCAGCGAGGGCGAGGCCAAAGGCCACGTCTATGACAAGCCGGTCTATCTCGCGCGGCTGGAACAGGAAATCGGCGTCATCATCGCGATGGACTTCCCCGGCTACTTCCTGATCGTCCACGATTTCATCAAGTGGGCCAAGGAGAACGGCATTCCGGTGGGGCCGGGACGCGGCTCGGGCGCGGGCTCGATCGTCGCGTACGCCTTGCGCATCACCGATCTCGACCCGATTCCGTACAAGCTGCTGTTCGAGCGTTTCCTGAATCCCGAGCGCGTGTCGATGCCCGACTTCGACATCGACTTCTGCGTCGACAGACGGGGCGAGGTCATCCGCTATGTCGCCGAGAAGTATGGCGTCGAGCGGGTCGGCCAGATCGCCACGTTCGGCACGCTGAAGGCCAAGGGCGCGATCCGCGACGTCGGGCGCGTGCAGGGCGTGCCGCTGCCCGACGTCGATCGGATGGCCAAACTCGTCGATCAGGCGATGGAAAACCTGGACGAGAAGCACAAGACGGTCAAGGACGCGATCGAGGCCGATGTCCGCGTGCGTCAGGAGATGGACCAGAGCGTTACCATCCGTAAGCTCTTGGAAACCGCACAGTTGCTCGAAGGGGCGGTGCGCAACGTCGGCATGCACGCGGCCGGCGTGGTCATCGGGCGCGGGCCGCTGTGGGAGCAGGTGCCGGTCGGACGCGGTGCAGGTGGCGAAAACGTCACGCAATTCGACAAGGACGACGTGGAGAAGGCCGGCCTGGTGAAGTTCGACTTCCTCGGGCTGAAGAACTTGACGATGATCCAGCACTGCGTCGAGCTCATCAACCAGTCCAGGCCGTCCAGCGAGCCCAGGTTCGCGATCGACGCCATCCCCTTGGACGAACCGCGCGCCTACCAGGTCGTCGCCCGGGGCGATACCGCAGGCATCTTCCAGTGTGAGTCCAATGGCTTCACGCAGATGCTGGTCCAGCTCAAGCCAACCGAGTTCGAGGATCTGATCGCGTCGGGCGCGCTGTACCGACCGGGACCGCTCGGCCTCGGCATGCACCTGCGCTACATCGAGCGCAAGCACAAACGCGAGCCGGTCGAGTTTCCGCACGAGAAGCTTTCCGCAGTCCTGGCCGAGACCTACGGAGTCATCGTCTACCAGGAACAGGTCATGCAAGTGGCGCAGATCCTGGCCGGCTTCACTCTGGGTCAGGCCGACAACCTGCGCCGCGCCATGGGCAAGAAGAAGGCCGAGGAGATGGCCAAGTGGGGAGAAGTCTTCAAGGAAGGCTCGATCGCCCGCGGTGTGGACGCCCAGGTCGCGACCGACGTGTTCCAACTGATGGCGCAGTTCGCGGAGTACGGCTTCAACAAGTCGCACTCGGCGGCGTACGGCCTGGTGACCTATCAGACGGCGTACCTGAAGGCCTTGTATCCCTGCGAGTTCTACGCGGCGCTGCTGACCGCGGACCAGGGCGATACCGACAAAGTCGTGCAGTACATCCAGCACGCGCGCAACGGTGGGATGCAGGTATTGCCTCCGGATATCAATGAGTCACGGCTGTCGTTCAGCGTCGTCGAGGGGCGCATCCGCTTCGGCATGGGCGCGATCAAGGGCCTGGGCGAGCAGGCGATCGAGAATCTGCTGACGGCGCGCAAGGAGGGCGGTCCGTTCCAGAGCATCTTCGACTTGTGCCGGCGCGCGGACACTCGCAAGGTCAACCGCAAGGCCATCGAAGTGCTGGTGAAGTCGGGCGCGTGCGACGGTTTCGGCCAGCCGCGCGATCTCATCTGGGGCAATGTCGGCCGGGCGATCGAGCGGGCCCAGGAGGCGCAACGGGAGCGCGATTCCGCCCAGGTTTCGCTATTCGGCATGCTCGGTTCGCGCGAAGTGACCCAGCCCGACATCTACCAGGCGACCGACGAGGCGTGGACGCAACGGCAGGCGCTGGCGTTCGAGAAGGACGTGCTCGGCTTCTACGTCTCGGGGCATCCGCTGGACCGCTACGGCAAGGAACTGCACAAGCTCGATTGCAAGTCCCTGACCTCGCTGAAGGACGTCTCGATCCTGCGCAACGGTCAGCCCGGTCGGCGGCAGTTCGCCAATGTCGCCGCGGTGGTGGTCGCGCACCGGGAGAAGCTGACCCAAAAGGGCACGCGCATGGCGTTCACCACCATCGAGGATCGCAGCGGTCAGGCAGAGGTCATCACCTTCGAGAAATCGCTCGTGAAGATCGCGACTTTGCTAGCGAGCGACCAGCCGCTGCTGTTGCGCCTGTCGCTGGACGTCGATCGCGAGGACGAGACCAAGGTGCGGATGTCGATCGAGGACGCCAAGCCCCTGGACGACGCCATGCTGGGGATGGCGCGGCAACTGAAGCTGCGCATGAACGTGCAACAGTGCGACGTGGTGAAGGTGCGGGAATTGCGTCAGTTGCTGCAATCGTCCCCGGGCGACGCGCGCGTGCTCGTGCAGCTTTCGGTGCCGGGTCGCGGCGAGGTGATCATCGCGGCGGGCCCACCGTACCGCGTGGCGCTGACCGACGACTTGATCGGCCGGGTCGAGAGGCTGCTCGGGCGCGGTGCGGCGGCGATTGGCTAGACTCTAGAACCCCAGCGAATTCGCATAGATCTTCCAAACGCCGCCCTCACGACGCAAGGTGATCGGCGCCGGATTCTCGCGAACCTTGTGGCGCAGGAAGATTTTCGCCTCCTTGGCCGTGGCTTCGACCTTGCCCGGTTCGCGCCGCGTGACATGAAAGGCAAAGCCTTGCGGATCCTGCATGTAGCCGGCCACCTGCCTGCGAAAGTACTTCCACTGGAAGATGCGCAACTGGGTGGTCGCCGTTTCGTTGTCGTGGTTGGACTCGACGTTGAGCGCGGCATAGCACTCGAACCCGCGCGATTCGTCCGGGAAGTCCATCGCGCATTTGAACGCCTCGCGGATCAACCAGTCCGTCGAACCAGGGGCAAACTGGCGGATGAGGCCGATGCGGTCCGAATCGATCGGAGCCTCCTTGGCCGGGGCGATCTTGGCCGGCGCGCCCGGGGCATTCTCCTTGCCCGGTCCGTCCTTGCCGCCGGGCACCACATTGGGGGGCACGCGATCCTTGGCTTCGTCGGTCTTGGCCGGCGGCGAATCCGCCTCAGCCTTGCTCTTGCACTCCGCACAAGCCGCACAGCAGTCGCAAGTCTTGACGTCACTGGCCTTTTCTTGCCCGGGCTTGGACTTGGCCACCTTGCCCGCGGCCAGGGCCGTACCCTGCACGCCGCCAAGCAGCGCTCCGACCAAGGCCATCACGGCAATTCCGCTTGTCATCAGGCGCATTCGCATCCGAGCCTCCTCCAGCTTCATGACGACGCCGTGCGGGACGTCCGGTCGCGGGCAAGCTAACACGGCGTTGCCTACGCCGCCAAATCCCGCCCTGCCAGTACGCTCGCCAAGGCCCGGCAATTCATTTATCCTTCGCGCGATAGCACCACCGCAGAGGTCAGCGCCATGGCAAAATCCCGCGCCGCCGAAACCGCCATTCCTGGACCGGCCGATGCCCAGCCTTGCATCGAGGCGGCCGGACCCGCGGATCGCCAAGCCGTGGTCTCGCTATTTGCTGAAGATCTCCATGACGTGCGCCTGCCGGTCGACGAGGTCCAACTCGGTGTCGTCTACGATGCCCTGGTCGCCGATTCGCGCGCCGTGATGCAGGTAGTCCGCGACGAGCCGGGTGGACCGGCGGTGGGCGTGCTGGTCGCCAGCCGGGTGCCAAGCGTCAAGTTCTCGGGCTGGTCGCTGTGGATCGAGGAATTGTACGTCGCCCGCAGTGCTCGCCAGAAAGGCTACGGCCGCGCTCTGGTCCTGCGCCTGCTGGAAATCGCCCGCCGCGAGGACGTCAAAGGCATCGATCTCGAGGCCTATCACGGCAACGCTCCGGCCGCATTGCTGTATCGAAGCCTGGGCTTCCGTCGCCTGGGCCGCGAGCGCTTCTTCTATCGCCTGGAATGGGATCGCGACGGCGAGGAAGGCCGGACGGAGGCGCCATGACCGCGAGCCTGCGCCATGCCAAGAAGCGGCGTCTGTTCGAACAGTTGCTCGAGCAGGGTATCGCGACACTGCACCTGGATCCGCGCAAGCCGGGCGTTCAGGTGCCGGCGAAGTTCGCGTCCCAGGAAATGCTGCTGCTGAACTTCTCGTACCGCTACAACCTCGCCGACTTCCGTTTCGACGATCGCGAAGTGGTGGGCACGCTGACGTTTCAGGGCGTGCCGTTCCGCTGCGTGCTGCCCTGGCAGGCCGTGTTCGCGATCACCAACCCGGCGCGTGAAGGCCTGGTCTGGGAAGAGGATCTGCCCGCCGAAGTGCGCGCCGCGGCCCCACTGGCGATCGAAAAGACACCGCGGCCACGCGCCGCTGCCAAGCCGAGGGCGAAGGCCGAGCCGCGGCTGCGCTCGGTGCAAGTCCAGACCGAGACTGCGGAAACTTCCCAAGCCGAGCCGGCGCCGACCGTGCTGCCCAAGCGGCACCTGGGCGCCCTGCCGCCCCTCGCTGAGCCGCAGCCGAGGCGCGCGGCGGGTCTGCAAGCCGTGCCCGATGCCGTGCCGCGGGGTCTGCACGTGCTCGACGGTGGTCAGGACGAGGGTCCGCGGCCGGATCCCACGCGCAAATCCCACCTGCGCCGCATCAAGTAGCCTATATACATGCATATTCTCGTCGTCTCGCAGTTCTTCCACCCGGAAATGGGCGCTCCGGCCGCGCGCTTCGGCGACCTGGGACGTCACTTCGTCCAGGCCGGTCACCGCGTAACTGTGCTGACGGCATACCCGAACTTCCCGCAGGGTCATATCTATCCGGGTCACCACCAACATCTTGCCCAGACCGAGACCCTCGATGGCATCCAGGTCCTGCGCACGCCCATCTTGGCGCTGGGCGGTCACACGCCGGCGCGAAAGGCCATGCTGTACGCGAGTTTTGCCGCCAGCAGCCTGCTCCAAGGGGCGTTGCGCAACCTGAAGCCTGACGTGGTGATCGGCACGACGCCGCCACCGACCGTGGGCTACACCTCGACGCTGCTGGCCGCGCGCTTCGGTGTCCCGCATGTGCTGGACGTCCGCGACATCTGGCCCGAAGCCGTCGTCAATGCCGGGCGGGTCAAGGCAGGACCCGCGGTGCGCGTGCTCGAGGCGCTCAATCGGCTGGTGCTGCAACGCTCGGCCGTGGTGACGACGGTGAGCGAGGGCAAGCGCGTGCGCCTGGAGGAGTTGGGCGCTCGACCGGGGACGGTGCACGTGCTGCCCAATGGTGCGGATCTGCAACGCTTCGATGCCGAAGTAGCCGCCCGAGATGCCGACGCGGTGGCGTTGTTGCGCGAGGCGGGCGTGCCCGCGGATCGGCGCGTCGTGCTTTACGCAGGCGTGTTCAATCCGCCGCAAGGACTGGATCTGGCGCTGGATCTTGCGGCCGATCGGCAGCGGCGCGCGGCGGACCCGGTGCATTTCGTGCTGATAGGCGACGGCTCGCTGCGCCAGCACCTGCTCGATCGTGTGCAGCAAGAAGGCCTGCGCAACGTGACGATCGCAGGCCCGGTAGGGCGTGAACTCGTGCCGGCGCTGTATCGCCGCGCCTGGGCGACGCTGGTCATCTTGCGGCCACGCAAGGACGCGCACACGGTGCCGAGCAAGATCTACGAATCGATGGCCTCGGGTCGGCCGATCCTGCTGTCCGCCGACGGCGAGGTGGCGACGCTGGCCAGGCAAGCGGGCTGTGGGCCGGTGAGCGCGGCTGGCGACATGGCCGGCCTGAACGCGGGCATCGATTTGCTGCTGCGGGACGACTTCGCGGCGGCGGCGATGGGCGAGGCGGGGCGCCGCTATGTGGAACAGCACAACGATCGCGCGGGGTTGGCGTCGCGCTACGAAGCGCTGCTGCGGCAAGTGACGGCGCGAACGGTCGCTGGCAGCCCGGGTTAGGCGATGGCGCGACGCACCGAAGACCTGCAACGCTGGTTGCGCACCCTGCAGCCCATCCCCTGGCGGATGCATGGCTTTCGCGCGGTGAACGACTTGCGCAAGCGGGCGTGGACACCGCTTCTGCCCGCCCTGGTGGCCCTGTGGCAGGCGCGCGGCCGGGATTCGGCGCGACACGTGCGCTTGGAGGCGCTGCGCACCCTGGGCGAACGGTTGGGCCAGGCAGCGCTGCCCGACGCGACCGCATTGCGCGCTGGCCGCCTGGAGCTGACGGGGCTCGAAGTACCCTTTCCGCCAAAGGATTGGCGCTTGCCAGACGCGCTGCCGCTGCAGGTGTACGAGGCGCACTACCTCGACTGGGCGGACGCGCTGGCCGCGGCAATCGCGCAAGAGAGCGGCGCCGATCGGCCGGTGCAGCCCATGCTGGACGTGGCCTTGCGCCAATGGACCGAGGCGGCGGCGCACCTGGACAAGGCTTGGGAACCCTACCCGCGCGCGCGGCGGACCTTGGCGTGCCTGCGCGCGGCGGCGCGGTTGGAGGCGCTGGCGTGGCACGGGCGAGATCGCTTGCAGGACACGCACCTGGCGTTGCGCGACCGGCTGCTGGGCACCGCGGCGGCGGCGGCAACCGACCTGGGCGCGCTGCTGGAGCGACACCTGGGCGGCAATCACCTGCTGGTGGACCGGATTGCGCTGGCGGCGGCGGAAGTGGCGTGGGGGTCGGGCGAAGCGAGGCTCGACGCGGCGCTTGCTGAAGCCGAGACGCAATTCCCGGGTGATGGCGCGCATGTGGAGGGCTCGCCGATGTACCACGCGCTGTTGTGCGAGGACCTGCTGGTGCTGCGCGGCCTCATGGCGACGCCCGGACCGCGGACCGCGCGCCTGGATGCCGTCCTCGATCGCGCGCTGGGCTGGTTGGCGGCGGTGCGGCATCCGGACGGCAGCGTGCCCGCGTTCGGCGACAGCGATCCTCGCGTACTCGACCACGTGCCGTTGGTGCGCACGACTTTGCGCCGGCCGGCCCCGACCGATCCGGCGCAAAGCGTGTGGACGTCGCGTCACGGCGGCCACCTGGCGATCGTGCACACCGCACCGCCTGTTCACGAGGCACAGCCGGGACATGCCCACGCCGATCACCTCTCGATCGAATGGACATGGCGCGACGTGCGGGTGCTGGCCGACGCGGGCCTCGCCGGCTACGAGGGCGATCCGCACCGGGAGCTGAACCGGAGCGCGGCGAGCCACAGCACGGTCGAGGTGCCGGGGGTGCCGTCCATCGAATTGTGGGCGAGCTTCCGGGTCGGCGCGCGCGGGCGGATTGTCGCGCTGCAACAAGGTCATAGCGAAGGTTGGGACTGGCTGGCGGCGGCGCACGTCTGGCCGCACGACACGCACCGGCACCTGCGCCTGGTCGCCCACCACCCGCGCGGTCGCCTGGTGATCGCCGATGCCGTGGTGTCCCGGCACGCCGTGCGCCAAGGTTTGGGCCGGCTTCTGCTCGCGCCAGGCGTCATGGCGCACGGCACGGACGGGCTGCAAGTAGGCGCGGAAACGCTAGCCATGGCCTCGACGGTTCCCTTGGAAGTGGCTGAAGGACTGCGCTTTTCTGCCCGCGGACTGACGGCTGCCGGACACGAGATTCGCTACCCGGTCGGCCCGCAAGCCGTGTGGACGATCCTGGACGGCACTGCTGAGGACCTCGCAGGGGCGCGAGAATGCCTGCAGGCTCGCTGGGACGAGTTGGCGACGAGAATCGCACTGAGCTAAGATCCTGCTTCCCGCGCCCGGCAACCAACTGCATGGGACTGCGATCCGAGCCCGACGGTTTCTCGCTCGGTCACTTTCCGCTCGCTACGCATCTGGTCGCTTACCCCGCTGGCCGGCGGTTCCCGGAGAACCTAGATTGCGCACGTACCTCGTCGCATTCCTGCTATCGCTCGGCATCGCGGCCATGACGACGCCACCCGTGTTGCATTTTTCCAAGCGTTTTCGGCTACTCGACAAGCCCGACGGCGACCGCAAGATCCACACGACGCCGACGCCGCGCACCGGCGGAATCGCCATTGCCTTGGGGTTCCTGGCGCCCCTGGTCGGCCTGCTGTTCTTTCGCAACACGTTCGCCTTGGAACTCAAGGAGAACATCACCCGCATCATCGCGTTCTTCGGCGGCGCGCTGGCCATCCTCGCGCTCGGCGTGGTCGACGATCTGCGCGGCTGCGGGGCATGGCCCAAGCTCGCCGTGCAGTCCGCGGTCGCCGTCGCGTTGTGGCAGGCGGGATTGCGCTTCGAGAGCATCAACCTTTTCGGCACCACCTACAGTTTCGGCTTGGTTTCACTACCTTTGACCGTGCTGTGGGTCACCGGCGTCATCAATGCGATGAACTTGATCGACGGTCTGGACGGACTCGCCGCCGGCGTCGGCTTCTTCGCGGCGGTCTCGCTGTTCACCAACGCCTGGCTCGACGGCAACCCTTTGCTCGTCCTGTTCGCCTCAGCGATCGCGGGCAGCCTGCTCGGCTTCCTGTTCTACAATTTCTCACCCGCTCTCATCTTCATGGGCGATTCCGGCAGCATGATCATCGGCTACGTGTTCGCGACCGCCGCGCTGTGGAGCGCCTCGAAGCGATCAACGGCCTTGGCCTTGTTCTTGCCCGCGCTGGCCCTGGGCCTGCCCTTGGCTGACACCATTCTGGCATTCGTGCGCCGGGCGATCGTGGGCAAGTCGCCGTTCCAATCCGACCGCATGCACATCCACCATAGGCTGATCGATGCCGGCTTGTCGCACCGTCAAGCCGTGCTGGTGCTGTACCTGGTGTGCAGCCTGCTGACGGGGGCGGTGCTCATGTTGCGGATCTGGGCTTGGTAGCAGCGAAAACTCGTCGGCGCAGGTGATCCATCGGTCGGTCCAGGTGCGCCATCAAGCCGGCCGCCTCCAGCCAGCGCGGGTGCGGGGTACCGACGGCGCGCAGGTGCACCTTCGCCGCGTGCGCGAAGCCCTGCGCCCGCAAGCCCGCGCCGCCCATCTCCCGCAACAGGGCTTGAGCCGGGCCGCGCGGATCGAACCACTGCACCGCTAGCAGCGCCGCCCGGGCCGAGCCGAGCGCCTGCCACTCGCGCAGCACCTGCGTCAACGCCCGCGGTGAGGGCCGCACCACTTCGAGCCAGAGCGCGGCGTCGGCCAGGTGCCGCAGGTCCGCATAGAGCCCCGTGGCCAGGTGCGCTAGCAGATGTGCCGTCTGATCCAAGGGATCCAGCTCGAGGTGACCGCTCGGCCCCTCCTGCGCCCGCGAGAACAGCGCCGAGGGCTGTCGGGCAAGCTTTGGAAACCGCAAGGGTTCCATTAAATACGCGTGCAGATCGATGCCCGCCCGCGCCCCCGGCAGCGCCCAGCCACGCACGTGCTTGCCCGGGCTGGTATGGGGACGCAAGCCCAGGCGATACAATGCCTTTTCGACACGATCCAGGCTGCCAGGGCGCACCAGCAGGTCGACGTCGACGCTCGGACGGGGCACCGCCGGTGGGTAGGCGCGCGCTTCGATCGCCCGGCCCTTGAGCAAAAGAGTCGGCGCGTCAGGTCCTTGCAGCAACGGCGCGACGTGCAGGCGCAGTTGATCGCAGTCCAGGGTGCGCTGCAACATCGATTGCGCGAGGGCGTCCAGCGCGGCCAGCACCGGCGGCGGCACGGGCAGTTCCAGCGCGTGCAAGTGGGCCGCCACCCAGGGCGCGGTGCGGGTCTGCAGCGCCCGATCGGCCAGGCGCTCCCAGTCGCGCGGGGTCAGGCGCGGCGCCAGCTCCCTGATCTCAGGCAGGTTTTCCACGCGAATGCTCGGCCGCGCCAGATGTACCAGCAACGCCAGGGTCTTGCGATCGACCGCCGCGGGCGCCTGCATCTAGCCCGGCCGCCGCAGGTGACTCGCCGCCTGCAACGCCGCGTGGGCAAAGGACGCCACGCCTGCGAGCGGATCGCGCCAGGCCAACACCGCGTCCGCGTCGGCGTGCCGGTCGTGCCACAGCCCGCGCGCCGTCGCCCACGGTCCAGCCTGCACCAGGGCCATGGCATCGCGCACCAGGTACCGCCACGTCACACCGTCGCGCTGGGCGTGCACGGGCTGCTCGGGCATTCCCGCGAGTTCTTCGGCATGGGCGCGGATCAGATGGGTGCCCGCGGCCCGGCACAGGTCGAACCACAGCGTCGGCCGCGGGTTGATCTCGATGAGGCGCAGCCGCCCGGTCCGGCCTTGCGCGTCGGGTCGCATGTCGATCTTGAACTCGGTGCCGCACAGCCCGCGATAACCCAGGCTCTGCACGATCGCCGCCGACAACGCCGCGACTTCTGGCAGGTGTTCGGTACGCACGAGCGATCCCGAGCCGAAATCGCGCGGAAACTGGCGGATCTTTCGCGCCGTCAACACGTGGCGCACCCGACCGTCCGCGCCCGCCCACACCGCGCCGACCACGAGTTGCGATTCTGGCCCCGGCACCAGTTCTTGCAGCACCACGCCCGAGGGATCGCCGACGATGTCGCGCATCGCCCGCTCGAGTTCGGGCAAATCCTTGGGAGTCAATAGCTTCTGTCCACGCAGACGCTTGCGCCACAGGTGCCCCGCGCGCGGCTTGACGATGCAGGGCAGGCCGACATCGCGCGCGAAGGCCTGCACGTCCGCCAGCGAGGCCGGCTGCACGGTGCGCGGCACGTCGATGCCCAGGTCGCGACAACGCTGCCCGAACGTGGACTTGTCGAGCATGACGCCAGCGCCTTCGGGCGTCAGGCCAGCCGAAACCTGCACGCGCGGCATCAAGGTATCGCGGTGTTGGATGCACCACTGCACGGCGTCGTCCGCGGCCGGCAGCACGATGCACGGACCTTGGCAACGGGCGGCTTCTTCCAGCATCGCTTCGACGAGTTGCAGGCCCAAAGGCAAGCGCGACAAGCCCTTGACCTCGTCGAGCAAGCGGCTGTGGCAACCGGGGCGCGTGCGATCGTCGTCCACGCCGATGACCCGCCAGCCAGCGCCGTGCAGGTCACGGGCGACGGCCAGACCGGTCGCGGTCAAGCTCAGGACGAAGGCGGTGGGACGTGCGGTGGCAGGGTTCGACATGCGCCCGAAGCATCGCCGCCAACGAGGCGACGTGCAACTGAGGTGCCGGAGAAGCTCGGAAAGGTCAGGCGCGCGGATGGTAGCGGTCGTAGATCTCGCGCAGCCGTTCGCGGTGTACGTGCGTGTAGATCTGCGTCGTGCCGATGTCGGCGTGTCCGAGCAACGCCTGGACCGCGCGCAAGTCCGCGCCGCCCGCCAGCAGATGGGTCGCGAACGAATGCCGCAGCTTGTGCGGCGAGATCGGCTTGTCGATGCCGGCCACCAGCGCATGGCGCTTGACCAGCTTCCAAAAGCCTTGACGAGTCATGGGCTTGCACTGGCTGGTGATGAACAGCGCCGCGCACGGCCCCAAGCGCCGCGACACGCCCGCGGACCGCGCCAGGATCGGCCGGGACTGCGCCAGGTAGACGAGCAGCCGATCGCGCGCCACTTCGCCGATCGGCACCAGACGTTCCTTGCGACCCTTGCCCATGCAGCGCACGACGCCGCGGTCGAAGTCCACGTCCTGCAAGGTCAAGTTCACCAGCTCACTGACGCGCAGACCGGTGGCGTACAGCGTCTCGAGCATCGCCGTGTCGCGCAGCGCCCGTTCGCCCTGGCTGCCCGGCGCGGCGAGCAGGCGCTCGACTTCGGCTTCGGTCAGCACGTCGGGCAGATCGTGTTCCAACTTGGGCATGTCCAGCAAGGTCGCGGGGTTCTGCTCGATCACGCCCCGGTCGACCAGGTAGTGGCAGTACGAGCGGATCGTCGACATGTGCCGGGCCACGCTGCGCGGCTGCAAACCGCCTTCGCGCAGATCGATCAGGTACTCGGTCAACGCCGAGCGATCGAGGTCCTCGGGCCGGTCGATACCCAGCTGATCGTCCATGTAGCGGACCATGCGCTGGAGATCGCGGCCGTAGGCGGTCAGCGTGTTCGTCGACATGTTCCTTTCGAGGCGCAAGTGCCGCAGGAACCGGTCGATGGAGGAGGGCAGGGTCTGGTGCTGGTCGGTTTTCGTCATGGCCCGCACATCGTGACTCAGGATGCGGCGCCGTCAAAAAAAGTTGCTGTTCCTTGCTGTTGCATCATTTTCTTGACAAGGTCGGCAAACCGATCTGTTCGGTGTCCAGCACCTCGCGCGGCCAACTCGCAACCATTTCATGGAGCCGCAGCACCGCCGCATGCGCCTGCCGGGGCGACAGATCGTCCGGGTCCAGATCGGCCACCGCGCGCGCCAGTTGCAGCCAGCGCGGATCCGGCGCCGCCAACGTCACCGCGGGTGTCGGAGGCGGCGCGGCCGGACTCTCCGCCGGCGAAAACAGCCCCAACTGCCTGCGCGGCTGGGCGATCTCGATGCGCTGCCCGGCTTCGAACGCGGTCAGCAGCCCACGGGCCCGCTCCACCACCGCCGCCGGCAACCCCGCCAGCCGCGCCACCGCGATGCCGTGCGACCGGCTGGTCGGCCCGGGCTGCAGGCGATGCACGAACACGATGTCCTGGCCCCACTCGCGCACCGCCACGTGGGCATTGCGCAACCTCGGCAGGCGTTCGGCCAGGGCCGTCAACTCATGGTAATGCGTCGCGAACAGCGTCAGCGTCCGGCGTTCGTGCAGCGCTTCGACCACCGCCCAGGCGATCGCCAGCCCGTCGTAGGTCGAAGTGCCCCGGCCGATCTCGTCGAGCAACACCAGCGTCCGCGCCGTGCTGCGCTGCAAAAGCTCCGCAGTTTCACGCATCTCCACCATGAAGGTCGAGGCACCCTCGCTGATGTCGTCAGCCGCGCCTATCCGCGTCATCACCGCGTCGAGCACACCCAGCGTCGCTTCTTCCGCCGGCACGAAACTGCCCGCCTGCGCCAGGATGACCGCCAGCGCAACCTGGCGCATCAGCGTGGACTTGCCGGCCATGTTGGGACCGGTGACGATCAGCACCTGCGCTTCGTCCACGAGTTCCTGACCCGCATCCGCCTGCGCCGCTTCAGGATTGCCAGTCAACGCCACGTCGTTGGGCACGAACGATCCGGCCGGCAGCATCTGCTCCACCACCGGATGGCGGGCCGCGCGCAACCGGACCACCGGCTCGTCGACCCAGCGCGGCCGCACGAAGCGCTGCTCCGCGGCGATCTCGGCAAAGCCCGCGTGCACGTCGAGTTCCGCCAAGGCATGGGCGATGCGGCGCAACAGCCCGGCGTGCCGGCCGACCTGCTGCACCAGCGTGCGGAACAGCTCGGATTCACGGGCAATCCGCTCGGAGTCGGCGCCGGCCAGCTTGCGCTCGAACGAAACCAGCGCATCGGTCGTGTAACGCTCTGTATTCTTGAGCGTCTGCTTGCGGTGGTAGTGGGCCGGCACCTGATCCGCGCGGCTGCGACCGATCTCGATGCCGTAGCCGCTGACCCGGTTGTAGGTCACGCGCAACGTCGCGATGCCGGTGGTTTGGCGTTGCTCCACCTCGAAGCGGCCGAGCCAGGCGTGGCTGTCACTGGCAAGCTCCACCAATTCATCCAGTTGTGCATCAAAGCCCGGCCGGATCACACCTCCGTCGGCCGGCGTCTGCCGCGGCGTATCGCTCAAGGCTTGCGCCAAGCCCACGTGCAACGGCTCGCTGCCACTCAGGTCTGCGCGGATGCCGGCCAGTGCCACCGCCGGCAGCGGCCCGGTCAGTTCCTGCAGTTCCGGCAGCGTCGCCAGCGTGTCGCGCAAGGCCGCCAACTCCCGCGGAGTCGACAGCCCCGCCGCCGCCCGCGTGGCAATCCGCGCCAGATCGCCGTGGTGCTGCAACAGCCGGCGGATGGCCGACCGCGCCGGCCGGTCCTCGACCAGCTCCTGCACCGCAGCATGGCGTATTTCCAAGGCTTTGCGATCCGCCAGCGGCGCCAGCAACAACGCGCGCAGCTGCCGCGCCCCCGAACCCGTGCAGGTCCGATCGATCGCGTGCAGCAGTGAGCCCTGGCGCTTGCCCTGCCGCGCGGTCTGCAGCAATTCCAGGTGCGCGACGGTTTCGCGGTTCAACTGCAGATGCGGTGTCGCAGCCAGGGGTTGCGGCGTCTCGAGCAGCGCGTGACTGCCCGGTCGCACTTCGGCCAGGTAGGCCTTCAGCAGGTCGAGCGCGGCGTCGATCGGCGCGTCGTGTTTGCCTGGCACCTCGCGCGACGTCCGCACCAGATCGCGCGCCACCTCCACGCCATCGAGCCAGACTTCGGCAGCCACCGGCAGCACCAGTTCGCGCGGCTCCAGCCGAACGAGAAGGACCGCCAGCGCCAGGGGATGTTGGACCTCCGCGAAGCCGCACTCGCCGGTCGAGATGTCGGCCATCGCCACGCCCAGCCCGCCGCGCGACTGGGCCGAACCCGGCTTGCCCGGCGCCAGGGCCACCACGCGATTGCTGCGGCGCGCGTCCAGCGCTTCGGTCTCGAGCACGACGCCCGGGGTAATCACATGCGTCACGCCGCGTTGCACGATGCCCTTGGCCGCCGACGCTTCCTCCAACTGCTCGACGATCGCGCAGCGCAGGCCGGCCTCCAGCACCTTCTGCACGTAGGCCTGCATCTGGTGGTGGGGAAAACCGCACATCGGAATCGGCCGGACGTCGTTCTTGTTGCGCGAGGTCAGCGTCAGATCGAGCAGCCGGGAACCTGCGACCGCGTCCTCGAAGAACAGTTCGTAGAAGTCCCCCATGCGAAACAGGATCAGCGCATCGGGATGACGGCGCTTGGCATCGATCACCTGGCGCATCACCGGCGTCAGGGCGTCGAGCACGACCTCACCGGTGGTCATATAGTGCGGAATGTCCATGGGTTTCGACAACCAGGAGCGACGCGGGTCGTTCGGCCGATAGAACACCGATCAGAAATGATGCGGAACCTTGGAGCGGAGCCGGCGCGTCCGCATCGGCGCGCTCGGCGACCCAGCTGGCAACGCTCCCGGCCAATCGGAAACAAAGTTTCTGATTGGCCCTAAGGTGCGGTCGTTTCGCTGCACTGCAGCACGCGGGCAATGGTCGGACCGGTCACGTCCTGGGGCGCGCGCGCCGGGCAGGCGACGTCCTCGACCCATTGCCAGTCAGGCACTTGCGAACCAGCGCCCTTGGCTCGGTTGGCGCGCGCCCACAGCTGCAGCGAGGTGCCGCGGGCAATGGTCGCGCAGGTGCGCTGCGCCTTGCCTACGTGGAACACTTTCGGATCCAGTTGGTTGCCCAACATCAGCTCGACGTCGCCAATCTGCCCCGTGCAACTGGCCTGGGCCAGTTCAATCTGGACATCGCACACGTCGGGCGGACACGCGGCCGGTGCCTCGCACAGACACCTGAGCAAGGGTGCATCCGCGGGCGGGGGCGGCGCCGCCTCGCACGCGGTCAGCCCCGCTAGCACAACGGCCAGCGCGAACAGAGGCGCAATCGCTTTTCGAAGTAGGTGCATGGCAGGCACGCGGGGCCGCAACGGGCCGGTGGCAGGATGCGTGGCGGCGTGGGCGACGTCAATCCACGGCCGGCGGCGGGCCCATCGTCTTGCGCAACAGCACTTCGGGCAGCATGATACCGAGGATGTCGCCGTCAGCCCGCCGTGTGCTCGCTTGGTTCATTCCGCTGCTGGTCGCGTGCGGCAGTGCTGGTCCACAACTATCCGAAGTGACGCCCCTTTCGCCCGAGATCAAGCCGACCGGGCTGGTGCTGCTGCCGATCGCGCTGACGGTGCCGGGATCGACCGCGCTCGAGGTCGTGGCGCGCACCAACGAGGCGGCGAATTACCTGTTGCGCAAGACGGACCTGCCCATCCTGGGACCGTTCGATTTCACGCTGCTCAAGCCCGTCGATGATACCCGCGTGGTTTCAGCAGATACCGACCTGCTGTCGCGCGAGACCGCGCTGGGCTTTGATCTGCGCCGCGCCGTGGTCGTGGCGGTGCTCGTGACCGAGAACCGGGCGACCAACGTGCGCGATATCCGGGACGTCCGCAAGAAGGATCCCAAAGAGCAAAAGACCTATCGCCAGCATGGGTTGGACTCGACCATCCGCGTGGAACTGAGCGTGCACGAGCCGATGCGGGGCCACAAGCTGGCCGGGCTGGTGATCGAGACCCAGGACGATCCGACCGACTTCCAGCCGGGAGGCGACCCGCGGCCGGGCATCACGCGCGCGGTGCAGATGGCCTTGGATCGCTTGCTGGAAACGTCGGGCGAGGTGTTGCGCGGGCGGGGTCAGCGGCGCACCCACGGCCAGGGGCTGATCGACAGCGTGCCGGCGATGACAGCGTGGTCCGCGCCCGACTTGCCGAGCTGGAACGACCTGCACCGCGAGAAAGCAGAAATCGAGCGTGAAGCCGCTGGGTTGGCGCTGTGGGACCGGTTCGCGCCCTCGGCCTCGATCCGGGAAGTGCATGACGCCATGGCGAGTCGTGGCGTGCTCGTGCAGCAGCCGGTCGCGCCGTTGCAGGCGGGGGACGTGATCCTGACGGTGCGCAAGCAGCAAGTGTCGGCGAAGTACCAGGTCGACCGGCAGTTGCAGCAGTGCGGCGAGGATGCGTGCCCGGTGCTGGTGTCGCGCGCCGGGCAGCAGGTCGAGGTGCCGGTGCATTGGCCCGCGCTGCCGCCCGCCAAGTCGGAATGAAGCCAGCGGATGAGGCGCCGACGAGCCTGTTTGGCCGCCTGACCCGCTTCGTGTGGCAGGATGCGAACAAGGCGTTTGCGATCGCGAGCTTGGAAGCCGAGGACGGTCGGCCATGGACGCTCAAGGGTCCGCTCTGGTGTCTGCAAGCCGGCGAAACCGTGCGGGTCTGGGGTCGAGTCGAGGAGGATGCGCGCTACGGCGTGCAGTTCCGGGTCCAAGAGGCGCGCC
>CAYHHL010000067.1:0-26697 GCA_964356325.1 uncultured Enterobacteriaceae bacterium
CGTCCACAACCTCCGGTTCCAGCGCCCGAATCCCGAGATAAGCCAACCACGCTCCCACCGCAATCAACCCCAGCGCCACCAAACCGAGCTTCCACGGCCAGCCGCCCACCCGCGGCAATGCCTGGGCTGTCGCCTTCTCGGTGCGAAAGCGTGCGATCGGCTTGGCCTGGGGCGCGATCGGCAATTCCTTCGGTGTCGGCCGGCTCTCGGCCAGCGCTGGCATGCGGATGCGCACGGCCGAAACCTGCGTTTCCGCTGGCGGTGCTTGCGGTTCTACGGCCCGGCGCACGCTCGCCACCACCGACGGCAGCACTTCGGTCGTGACCCGCTCCGAGCGAGGCGTCGGCACGGCCGGGGGCACCTCGTCTGGCATCTCGATCGGCAGGATTTCATGCGCATCCAGGACCAGCACCGGTTCCGGCGGCAATTCCTCCAGCGCTTCTTCCGCCAGGCCTAGCTGCGCGCGGGCCACCTGGCCTTCGGGAATCGTATCGGCCCGCGGTCGCTGGGCACCGTCGGTCAGTTCCGGCGGTTCGGTAGCCCTCTCTGCAGGTTCGGCATCTACGTCGACCGGCACCACGGCGTCGCTGTACAGCCGGGTGCGGCGCAAACTCTGCAGGGTCTCAGGCGCTTGCGCACCCGGATCCGGCAGTTGCGTCGGCGCCGCGTCTACCGCGGGCGGGTCGATACGGCTCTCGTCGTCGGTAGGTGGCGGTTCGGGATGCATCACACGCCAGGCTTTTGCTAAAGACTACGGGACGATGGCGACCGCATCGATCTCGACGGCGACGTCACGCGGCAACCGCGCCACTTGCACGGTCGCCCGCGCAGGATAAGGCGGTTGCAGGAAACTCGCATAGACCTCGTTCACCACGGCGAAATCGGCCAGGTCGCGCAGGAAGATCGTGGTCTTGACGACATGCTGCAGCCCCGCGCCGCCAGCCTGCAACACCGCTTGAAGATTGCGCATCACCTGCGTGGTTTGCGCTCGCACCTCGCCATCGACCACCTGCCCGGTCGCCGGATCCAGGGCAACCTGGCCGCTCAGGAACAGCCATCGCCCTGCGTTGGCGACTTCGATCGCCTGACTGTAGGGTCCAATCGCCGCCGGCGCCGCCTCTGTCTGGATTGCCTTCATGTGCCCCGCCTTGCGTTCAGTTGTCGTCGCCGTTCTTGCCGTCGCCCCAGATGTCGTCGTAGTCCACGTCCAGGCGCACGTCGCCCGCACCGCCGTTGCGCAACGCCGTGGTGTAGCCCGCCCAGGCCTCGTCGATCAGCGGTTGGGCCTGCGCCGGCTGGACGAATTGGGCTTCGGCGTGCCATTTCGACACATTGAAGTCCACGCGCGACACCGTGTCCTGATCGATGCGCGCGGCCAGGAGCCACTGCTGCAAGGTGTCGACGTTGACGCCTACGACCTTGGCGCATTCGTTGGCGTTGCGGAACCGATAGCGGCCCTCGAGGTCCAGCCCCAGGTGGTACAACGCGAAAAGCGCCTTGGCGTCGGGTTTGTTCATGCCCTACCGTCAGAAACTGTCGAATGCCGTGGGTTCCATGAGCAGCCGTGGGCAAAACGGTCGGTGGCGGCGATCCTGGACCAGGATCCCCGCCACCGACGTCATTCGCTGCTGAGCTGAACGAACATGCACGTGCCCGCGAGCACGATTACATCATCCCGCCCATGCCACCCATGCCGCCCATGCCCATGCCGCCGCCGCCGTGGTCATGGCCGCCGCCGCCGCCTTCGTCCTTCTTGGGCTTGTCGGTGATCATCGCGTCCGTCGTCAGCATGAGGCTGGTCACGGAAGCAGCGTTGATCAGGGCCGAACGCACCACCTTGGTCGGGTCGATGACGCCGTCGGTCAGCATGTCGCCGAACGTCTCGGTCGCGGCGTTGAAGCCGAACGTGGGCGTGTTGCCCTCGCGCACCTTGTTGACCACGATCGAACCTTCCCAGCCCGCGTTGGCGGCGATCTGGCGCATCGGCTCTTCGATGGCGCGGCGCACGGCGTTGATGCCGAACTGCTTGTCGCCTTCCGCCTTCAGGTCCGTCAGCACGCGCTGGGCACGCAGCAGGGCCACGCCGCCACCGGGCACGATGCCCGATTCGACCGCCGCACGGGTCGCGTGCAAGGCATCCTCGACGCGCGCCTTCTTCTCCTTCATCTCGATCTCGGTCGCCGCACCGACGCGGATGATCGCCACGCCGCCCGAAAGCTTGGCCAGGCGTTCTTCCAGCTTCTCGCGGTCGTAGTCCGAGGTCGTGTCCTCGATCTGCTTGCGGAGTTGCTTCTTGCGGGCGGTCAGGGCTTCGGGCAAGCCGGCGCCGTCGACGATCGTCGTGGCCTCCTTCTCGATGACCACGCGCTTGGCACGGCCGAGCTGGCCCACGGTGACCTGGTCGAGCTTGAAGCCCATGTCTTCGGACAGGAACGTGGCGCCGGTCAGCACCGCGATGTCCTCGAGCATGGCCTTGCGCCGATCGCCGAAGCCCGGAGCCTTGATCGCGGCAACCTGCAACGCACCGCGCAGCTTGTTGAGCACGAGCACGGGCAGCGCCTCGCCGTCGACGTCTTCAGCGATGATGATGATCGGCCGCTGCTCGCGCGCCACCTGCTCCAGAACCGGCAGCAAGTCCTTGGCCGAGCTGATCTTCTTCTCGTAGACCAGGATGTACGGGTCCTCGAAGACGACTTCCATCGACTCCGCGTCCGTCACGAAATACGGCGAGATGTAGCCGCGATCGAACTGCATGCCGTCGACCACGTCCAAGGTCGTCTCGATCGAGCGCGCTTCCTCGACGGTGATGACGCCTTCCTTGCCGACCTTCTCCATCGCTTCGGCAATGATGTCGCCGATCGTGGAGTCGCCGTTGGCCGAGATCGTCGCCACCTGGGCGATTTCCTTCTTGCCTTCGACCGGACGCGAGAGGCCGTTGAGCTCCTCGACGACCTTGCTGACGGCGATGTCGATGCCGCGCTTGAGATCCATCGGGTTGGCGCCCGCTTCGATCAGCTTGCGGCCTTCGCGGTACAGCGCCTGGGCCAACACCGTCGCCGTCGTCGTGCCGTCGCCAGCCACGTCAGAGGTCTTCGAAGCGACTTCGCGAACCATCTGCGCGCCCATGTTCATGAACTTGTCGGCGAGCTCGACCTCCTTGGCCACCGTCACGCCGTCCTTGGTCACCGTCGGCGCACCAAAGCTCTTCTCGATCACGACGTTGCGGCCTTTCGGACCCAGCGTCACCTTGACCGCGTTGGCCAGCGCGTTGACGCCGGCGAGAATCTTGTCCTTGGCTTCCGAGCCGTAGATGATGTCCTTCGCTGCCATGGTCTTGTGCTCCGGTCGGGGGGCTGCCCCGAGATGTCGGCCGCGTTTTCGGGCGGCGCGCGAATTCAGGATCGGGATCTGTGACGAACGATGCCCGGGTGCGACTACTCGACGACGGCCAGGACTTCGTCCTCGCGCATCACCAGGAAGGTCTCGCCCTTCAGCTTGACCTCGTTACCCGCGTACTTGCTGAACAACACGCGCTCGCCGCCCTTCAGCTCTAGCGGCACGACGACCGCGCCATCGTCCATGAGCCGGCCGGCGCCGACCGACACCACGGTGCCCTCCTGGCGTTTCTCTTGCGCGGCTTCGGGCAGGAAGATCCCGCCGGGCGAGGTCGAATCGCCCTCGATGCGCTTGACTACGATGCGATCGAACAGGGGGATGATACCCATGGTGCCTCTGTCTCAGGTGGATAGGGAAGAACGGTTGCCGACTAGCTCCGCGCCGTTTCCGAAAGCAGGTCTTCGCCGGCAGCGCGGTCAAGGTAGGTGGCGGTCCCAGCCTGTCAAGGGCCCCGGTCGCAGGTCGGCCGCGATCCCTCGCCGTTCCCTCCCCGTTCGCGCCACGTTTTCCCGAATTGGTCAGTTCCACCGTGCTTCCGAAGGTGTGCCCGCGGTCGACCGCCAGGGGCGCGCTGGCCCGTCCCGAACGCCAGGGGCGTTGAAGCAGAATCTCTCGCCAGCTCAGCAAGCTGCACGCAAGGCGCTCTTTTCGGTTTGACACGGGCGAGAGGGCCAAGCTACACGCACGGATACCAAGTCAACCCATGCGGTTCCTCTGCGGCCGAGCTCTCGCTCGCGTGCGCGTGTTGCGAACCGCCACAGTCGTCCGGCCCACGGTGTGGCCGGTCGGCAGTGCACCGGACCGCGCGTGGAGGATCCCGTGACGCAGCAAAGCCTCGTGGCCCACTACATGCCCTTGCCGTTCTCCCGCGAGAAGCGCGACATCTTCACCACTTCGCAGGCGAGTTCGCTGCCGTCGGTGCTGGTGGTCGATCCCAGCACGCTGTTTCGCCAGGCGGTCAAGGCCGTGCTCGAAGGTGTAGGCTACACCGTGCTCGCGGCTGCAACTGCCGAAGAAGGCCTGCGTCTTGCGACCCATCGGCGGCCGGACGCGTGCATCGTCGACTTCGCGCTGCCGGGCCTCGACGGTCCTCACCTCGTGCAACGCCTGCGCCGCGAGCCGAACCTGGAGCGGATGGCCGTGCTGATGCTCTCGGGGACCGACGATCAGGACGACGAAGCGCGCGCATTCGATGCCGGCGCCGACGACTACATCATCAAGTCCGACGGGTTCCAGGTCCTGCGCCACCGCCTGAAGGCGCAATTGCGCCGCCGTGCCCATGAGGATGATCTGCGCCGCACGCTGATCGAACAGCACCGCCACGAACTCGACGCCCGCGAATCCGATGCGGCCCGCGAGCAGGAAGAACTGCGCCAGGCCATGTTGAACGTGATCGCGCGCCAGGGTATGCAACTCCAGGACTTGATGGTGGAACTGCCTCGCCTGAGGGAGCAACTCGCCGAACAGGAACTGCGGCTGCAACAGAACGGCGCCGAACTGGCAGCGTCCGCGGTGCAACCGCCGCGCACGATGGCCTCGCTGGGCGACGACGTGCTGAGTGATCTTTCGGGCGAACTGCGCACGCCGGTGAACGCGATCATCGGCTTCTCGGAACTGCTGGCGGGCGAGCTGTTCGGTCCCCTGACGCAACGCCAGCGCGATTACCTCAAGCAGATCAAGGCCAACGGTCGGCAATTGCGCGGCGTGGTGGACGAACTGCAAGATCTGGCGCGCCTCGCAGCCGGCCGGCTCGCCCTGGCCATGGCACCCATCTCACTGGAAGTACTGGTGGAATCCGTGGCGGGCGGGCTGCAACCGGTGGCGGCGGAGCGCGGCGTGCGCGTGGACCTGAAGATGCACGGCGAGGTGCGCGTGCTGGCGGACAGGCCGCGCATGCGACAGGCGCTGCACAACCTGCTGAGCCACGCGGTGACGCACGCGGCGGACCAGACGCACATCCAAGTGGTCGTGGCGCAAGAGGGAGAGCGGATCGAGGTGCGGCTGACTGTCGAGTCGCACGCCCAGCCGACCAACGTGGGCATGACTCTGGCGCGGCGGTTGTTCGAGGCCCACGGCGGCGGCGTGGAGATCCGGGGATCCTCGCGGATCGCGTACTTGCCGATCGTGTAGAAAGCGAACAACTACCAAGCCTTCAGCCACGAAACATCACCAAGCTCTTCGCAAGGCCAACAACGCCCAGGCATAGCGCATCGCATGATTGGACACGGCGAGCACGGCGCACGCGACGACCAGGCCGGTTTCGCGCAGCGTCACCAGATCGGCCAGCACCAGCAGCCCAGGCGCCATGATCCCCAGCACCAGCGCCAGTGACGCCATCGTGTGGGCGCGCTCCAGCAACGGCACGCGCACGCCCTGCTCGCGAAGGCCGCGTAGCCCCACGCGAGAGCCGCGCAACAGCCAGGCGCTCCAGCCGATGACGTGGGCGCAACCGGTACACAGCGAGGCGCCGAGATAGTACTTCAGTTCCAGGCTCAGCGCGTCCGACGACAGGCCGATGAGGGTCAGCAGCGCCACGCCGCCGAGGAGACAATGTCCAATTGCTTGGAATAGTTGCGCCAGGGGCATCGGCGCGCCCCCTTCGACCGCGCCCAGGCTGCGCAGCCCCAGACCCGCGAGCAGGGGCACCGCGAGCAGGACCGCGCTACCGTCGAGCAGCCAGGTGATGAGTTGCAGGTCCTCCGCCCCGGGATCCGTGCGCATGAGCGTCGCCAAGCAAGTCCAGGTCGCCAGCGTCAGCAGGGCCGCCAGCACAGCGACGGGAAGCCAGGTATTCGCCATACCTTCCGGATGGTGGCGAGATCGACCGAGGTCGAGGTAGCGGCCGACGCCGGTCAGCAGCAGGCCCGCCGTCACCAGGCCCGCGCTCACGCCCACGCCTGAACGCACCAAGGGCAAGGCGATCCGACCGTGCATCGCACCGAGCAAGGCCGCGACCGTCAGCGTGGCGGCGCCCAGTCCGAGCAGGCTGAACTCGCTGGCTATCAGGCCGGCGCGGGCGTGCATTTCGTCAGGTGAAATCTTCATCATTCAGTGCAAGACCGCGAAACCCCAGGCGACGGCCGTCAGCTGAAGGACGACCACTGCGATCGCGACGAACCACGCCCTCGCGGTCAAGGGGCCGTCGAAGGCCATGGCGACGAACTTGGCCATGAAGTGGCGTTCCCCCGGTTCGAGTGCATTGCGTGTGGCCAGCAGGGCTGCGCGCGCACTTTGCACCACCTCGGGGTGTGTGCCAAGCTCATGCAAAGGCTGCCCATGGCGTGGCGATTCCGGACCGTGGCGGAGGCGACGATGCGCGAAACAGTCCTGGCGAATTCGGCGGTGGTCTGCGCAGTGCTGTCGATGACGGCCCTTGCCAGCCAAGCGCACGCGGCCGGTTGCACGCCCGGCCCGGGGACCACGATCGTGGCCATGCCGACCTGCGACTACGGCATTCCGGCGCGATCGACGGATCTGCTGCTGGTGCCCAAGGTCTGTCGCACGCCGGTAGACGGCAAGCTGCTCGAACGCCATGCGGTGGAAGTGCGCTCGGCGACAGGGGCCCGCATCGGTCAGGCGTCGCTGCCGGCAGTGCCGGTGCAAGCGTTGGCGCCCGTTCCCTTGCCAGGAGTCCTGCTGGGCGGGCCGTACCCGCTCTTGGTGTCGGCCAACGGCATCGCGGCCTTGGAAGCGCGCGCCGGCCGGGCCGAACTCGTCTTCGAACCGACGGGCAAGCTGCTGGGCGTCGCGCGGCTGGGCGAAGTGCTGGCCATCGTGGAAGTCGCCGCGCCAGATGAGCATTTCCCGAAGGGCTCGATCGAATGGACGGTGCTCGACTATGGCGCGGGCGAGGTGATCGGCCAGTTGCAGTTGGCGGGGCAGGATCTGGAAGGGTTGTCGCTGCGGCCCTCGGCGGCTGGCGGCGTCGAGGCGGTGTTGGAGCGGCAACTGCCTGCGGGGCCGAAAGAACCTGCCAAGAAGGTCGAAGTGGTCGCCCCGGTGCGCGACAGGCTGGGCAAGACCGCGGCACCAGGCGGGACGCTGGTGGCCAAGGTGCGCCCGTTGACCCGCGTGGCAGAGCCGGCGGCGAAACCGGGGCCGGGCCAGTGCTTCGTGCTCGCGCCGACGACGTCGATCCTGATCGGTCAGCCACGTCTGGTGGTCAGTCCGGTCCTCGCGCGATCGGTCCAAGCGACGGGCGGCGAGTCGCTGACAGTCCCGGGGCCCGACGCGTGCCTGGCACTGCAGGAACTCGACGACAAGGGCAATGCTTGGGCGTGGTTCCAGACCGCAGCAGGTGCCCGCGAACTGAGACCGCAGCGCTGTGTCCGGTGAATTTGCCTGGCTAGATGAAGATGCGCGGGGCCGGACGCTTGGCGAGACCGGCGATGTGGACCTCGATGCCCGCGCCGTCGGCGATGATCTCGTCGCGCTCGTTCTTCACCCGTGCGTGCAGGAAGATAGGCGCCGGCGAACCGTCGCGGCTCGATTCGTCGACCAGGCCCTTGCGGCGCTGGATCTGCGCGGTGGTCGTGCGGGTCAGGCGCGTGCCCGGCGTCACCGGCAGCACGCGTTCCGGCGGCGACTCGTGCGTGCCGTGATCGAGCAGCATCAGCCGCGCGTCGTCGGTCAGCAGCGTCACGTTGACCGAGCGCAGTTCCTCCTGTTCGGCGACCGCGACGGTCCAGGTGACCTTGAACGGCTCGTTCTCCAGGATGACGGGCGGCGAGACCGAGTCGATCGAGATGCTGCAGTTCATGCTGGAACCTCCTGGAGATACGGCCGCGCTCGAGCCGGCGGGCCGTAAGCCTGCGACTGGTTGGACCTACCGTCAAGCCTTTTTGTCGCGCCCGTAGATCCCGCGCACGCTTTTATGCAATGGTGCTGCGGAGATCGACGCCACGTTCAACGCAGGGCGGCCGCGATGATGCGATCGAGAAGCGCGCCATAGTCCAAGCCGACCGCCGCCGCGGCCTTGGGCAGCAGCGATTCAGGCGTCAGGCCGGGTAAGGTGTTGGTTTCGAGCACGAAAGGCTGGCCGTCTTCGCGCAAGATGACGTCGGTGCGCGACACGCCTCGGCAGCCCAAGGCGTAGTGCGCGGCAAGCCCGATCGCCTGGACTTGCGCCGTCGCTTCGGCGGAGATGCGCGCCGGGACGATTTCGTCCGTGTGCCCCGTGGTGTACTTGGCCACGTAGTCGAAAAACGCCGCGGATTTTGGCGCGATTTCGACGATCGGCAGGCTCTGCGGCACGCCGTCCTCCCCTTCGAGCACACCCGCGGTCAGCTCGATGCCGGCGACGTACTGCTCGCACAGCAACTGTTCGACCCCTTCGGCCAGGCGCTGCAGGGTCTCGCGCAAGGCTGCTTGGTCACGCGGGATCTCGACACCGACGCTGGAACCGCCCGCCGGCACCTTCACGACCACCGGCAAGCCGATCGAGGCCACGAGTTCACGCGCGACCGCGCTGGCGCCTTCGGCCGTGCGCACCGACGCCGCGGGCACTTCGAGCGCCTGGGCAACGGGCAGTCCGACGCCCTGGAAGATGCGCCGTGCCAAGGGCTTGTCCATCGCTGCCGCGCTCGCCATCACGCCCGAACCGGTGTAGCGCAGGCCGGCGAGATCGAGCACCGCTTGGATGCGCCCGTCCTCACCGTAGGTGCCGTGAAAGCCCAGGAAGCACACGTCCGGCGCGAGATGCTGTAACCGGGCCACCGCGGCGAAGATCGACAGGGGCTGATCGACGGTGGCGCCCGCGTCGGCGCTGCTCAGGTGCCACAGGCCCGCGCGATCGACGAAGACCGGGTGCACGTCATGGCCGGCCACCCGCAACGTCTTGACGACACCGGTGGAAGTCCAAACCGAGATGTCGTGTTCGGTCGATGGCCCGCCGTGCAGGACGGCGATGCGCAGCGTTCGGTTCAAGATAGGAGAAGTCATGGCAGGCTCGCGATGGGGGCCGACTCCGCGCCGGACCCGCCGAACCTAGTGCGAACCCGGACCGTTCGCCACTTTTTGCGCGTTGGCCGAACGATGCGGCAGCGGCGGCGCGGCGGGCTTGATGGTCAGGGAGCGCCGGCAATGCGGACAGTTGAGCTCGATCGGCCACTGCAACGGCTGCTCCTCCAATTCGACGCGCTGCTGGCACTGCGGGCACGGACCACCGCCGCCTTGGATGAGCGCCGACTGCTTCAGGCTGCGCACGAGCAACACGATGCTGGTCAGGAACGCCAGTGGCGGCACGACGAAGTGCACGATGGGAATGAAGATCGTGACGACCGCGACCAGGGCCGCCAACCCTGCCCGACGCAACGCCCGGCGCATTCGGTCACCACCCTCGATAACCTGAATGATCGCAAGACCTTCACTTTGCCGATCGCCCTGCCCCGTCAAGACGATCGCAAGGGTGCGTTCAGGCCGGAGTGGCACTGGGGGACGCGTCGGTTCTGCCATGGCCAGGTCCTCGTGCAGCGAGTAGGGCTGAGATCGGCGACGCTGGAAGCAGCCAGGACGTGTCCGCAGCGAGTGTGTTCCATGGTAGTCGTCGCGCGCGCTTGGGCCAAGCCGCCAGTCGCGATAGCCAGAAGGCATTTTGAAGTGCTGCATGTTCAGCCCTATGTTCAGCAGCTTGGCCAATCATCATGGGCACGGCCGCGCGGGGCAGGCGAAAAAAACTCGCGTGGCGCCGGTTTGGAAACACGTTCGAAACATGGACCACCTAGACTGCCCTTCACCACAACGGGCGACATGGCCGAGACCCGCGAAGGCTGCATGGTTAGCCTTCGTTGGCATGACCGGGCAGCGAATTGCCCGGGTCGTTCCATGCGTACCGACAGCGGCGGCGCCCGTGAGCCCGCCTGGAGGATCTGCCCGTGAATGTCTACAAGGCCGAATACATCTGGATGGACGGCGCCGAACCCACGCAGAAATTGCGCTGCAAGACGAAAATCGTGCCGGTGGGCGAACAACCGCCGCTTTGGGGCTTCGACGGCTCCTCGACCAACCAGGCGACCGGCCACCAGTCGGACTGCGTGCTGAAGCCGGTGTTCACCTGCCCGGATCCGATTCGCGGTGGCGACGACATCCTGGTCATGTGCGAAGTCCTGCTCACGGACATGACGCCGCATCCGACCAACACCCGCGCGCGCCTGGTCGAGGCCGCCAAGAAGTACGAAGACCAGGAGATGTGGTTCGGCATCGAGCAGGAGTACACCTTCTTCCAGGGCGTGCGCCCGCTCGGCTGGCCGGACAACGGCTTTCCCGCCCCGCAGTTCGGCTACTACTGCGGCGTCGGCGCCGACGAGGTCTTCGGTCGCGACATCGTCGAGGACCACATGGAGGCGTGCCTCACCGCCGGCCTGAAGTTCTGCGGCATCAACGCCGAGGTCATGCCCGCGCAGTGGGAGTTCCAGATCGGCCCGTCCAGCCCGCTGGAAGCCGCCGATCACCTGTGGATGGCACGCTGGCTGCTGTACCGCATCGCTGAAAACTACGGCGTTTCGGCGACCTTGTCCCCCAAGCCGGTCAAGGGCGACTGGAACGGCGCGGGTGCCCACACCAACTTCTCGACCAAGGCCATGCGCGAGTCGATCGACGCCTGCATCGCCGCGGCCGAGGCGCTCAAACAGGAGCACGCCACGCACATTCCGCACTACGGCGCCGGCATCGAGGAGCGCCTGACCGGCAAGCACGAGACCTGTTCGTACAAGGAGTTCAAGTACGGCGTGTCGGACCGCGGCGCGAGCGTGCGCATTCCGTGGCAGGTCGCCGTCGACAAGAAGGGCTACATCGAGGATCGCCGTCCTTGCGCGAACATGGACCCGTACGTCGTGTGCCGCCTCATCGTGAACACGGTGTGCAGCCGCGCGCATCAGAATGTGAAGGCCGGAACTCCGGCGATCGCGTAACACCGGCTCCGGCCACGGCTCCGGTTCCGGTTCCGGCACCGGTTCCGGCTCCGGTTCCGGCTCCGGTTCCGGGTTCGGGTTCGGGTTCGGGTGCGGGTTCGGGTGCGGGGACGGGTGCGGGTTCGGCTCCGGCCCCGGCCCCGGCTCCGGCCCCGGCTCCGGCCCCGGCCCCGGCCCCGGGCGCGGGTGCTACCTCAAGCCCAGCCAGCGCGTCACCCACAGCACGCTCAGCGGGATTACCGCCAGCGCGGTCAGATCCAGCCAGATGCCCAGCCGCATCATCGTCGCCAACGGCACGCGTCCTGAGCCAAAGACGATGGCGTTCGAGGCGTTGCTGATGGGCATCAGGAAGCCCATGCTCGCCGCCAGCCCCGCCGCGACGCAGGCCGGCACCGGCGACACCCCCAGTTGCTGCGACGTCATCACCGCCAGCGGACACATCATCGCCGCGGTCGCCGTGTTGCTCGTCACCTCGGATAGCAGCAGCGACGCGGTCGTGAACAGGACTGTCAACGCCCACTCGGACTTCACTCCCGTAGCGTGAATCACTAGATCACCGATCCACGCGGAAAGCCCTGTGGCGAAGATCTGTTCGCCCAGCGCCAAACCGCCCCCGAACAGCAGCATCGTGCCCCAGTCGATCTGCGCCGCCTCCTGCCACACCAGGATCGGCCGCGGCCGCGCCTTGCCTGCCACGACGCGCGCGCTCGCCGGCAGCACGAAAAGCGCCGCGGCCGCGACGATCGCCACTACGCCCTCGGGCAAGTGCCGCTTGCACCACAGGAAAGCTGGCGCCGTCTCGCCCAGGGTCAGTTCCAGCAACCCGGGCGTCATCCAGCCCGCCGCCGCCAGGGCGATCACCAGCAGCGTGCCGCGTTGGCCGCGATCCAGCGGTCGCTTGGCTTCGGCCACGTGCAGCGCGTCGGGCGGTGCCTCCAGCCCCTCGGTGCGAAAGACAGAGGCCGGACGAAAGCTCCTTTCCCTTCGCAGGGTCAGCAGCATGATCGCAATCCATACGGTGAGAACGGTCAGCGCCATCGGCAGCGCCACCACCGTCCACATGAAGAATGGCACGCCGCGGTGGGCGTACTGCTGCAAGGCCGCGATCGCCAACAGGTTCGGCGGTGTTCCAATGGGAGTCAACACGCCGCCAATCGAAGACGCGAACGCCGCCGTCAACATGCCCACCGACTGGGCGCGCGGTCCCAGCCGTTCGACCGCCGCGCGCACCACCGGGAACATCATCGCCGTGGTCGCCGTGTTCGAAAACAGGCTGGAGATTCCCGCGGTCACGACTGTCGCCGAGATCAGGGTCTTCTCTGGCGAGGTGCCCTGGTGCGGAAACAGGCGGGCGGCCAGCAACCGATCCAGGCGCGTGCGCTCCGCCGCCTGGGCCATCACGAACGCGCCGAAGAACAGGAACAGCAGCGGATTGCCGAACGCCGCGAACAGCTTGTCCGCCGTGCCGATGCCGCAAAGCACCGCCAGCGCCGGCGCCAGCACCGCGGTCATCGCAATCGGCAGCGCCTCGGTCATCCACAACACGAGCGTGCCGCATAGCAGCGCAAGCAATCGACCTGACTGGGGATTCATGTTGGCCGGCAGCAGTGCCAGCACGGCCAACGCCAGGATCGGCGCCGACACGAGGCCGATCAGCCGCCGTCGCGCCGCAAACCGGGCTTCGCTTTCCGGCAAAAGGAGATCGGTCGCTGGCATCGTTCCTCCCAAATGCCGAAGCTGTGAGTGGCAGGAAGCGTAGGCGTTTCCGTGGCGGGAGTCGATGCACCGGGCGGTCACGTCCTGGCGTTTGGGGATGCACCGACCGGCGGAGGATGGTAGAAGCCAGGGCTGTACCGTTCCCTGAGTGTTCTCGATCCGAGGGAGTCCAATGAAGTTCCGCCTGCGCTCTTTCCTACCGATCGCTGTGATCGGCGCCCTTGCTTCGGGCTGTAGCGACGGCCCGAACAGCGTCGCCAAACTCGCGGTGACCACGGCACAGGACACGGTCGATGGCTCGGACACGCACACACAGGACGCGATCGACGCCGGTCAGGACGCGGCGACGGACGCGACTGCCACGGTCGAAAATGCCAAGCAGAAGGCGATCCTCGGCGTCAAGCAGACCGAAACCTGGACGCTGGCGGGACTTTCGGCCGACGTCCACGTCGTGCGCACCGAAGGCGACGTGCCACACATCTACGCCAAGAACCGCAAGGATCTCTCGCGGGTGATGGGTTTCGTGACCGCGCGCCACCGCTACTTCCAGATGGAACTGACGCGCCGGCTAGGGCTCGGCACGCTGTCCGAACTGTTGGGCGACGCGGCCTTGGGCAAGGACCAGGAATCGCGCGCCTCGGGTAGCGCATTCGTCGCCGACAGCGTGCAACAGCGCCTGACGCCTGAGGAAGCCGAGGTGTTCGACGCGTTTGCCGCGGGCATCAACGACTACATCGACCAGGTGGTGGCGGGCAAGTTACCCGAGCCGAGCGAGATCAAGATCGCCAAGCTGGCGCTGGGTGGCACGCCCAAGTCGCTGATGAAACCGTGGGATCGCCATTCGGTGGCGGGTGCATGCGCGGCGATCGTCTACAACCTGGGCTACGAGACCGACGACGTGGGGCGGACCGCGCATCTGGCGGAACTGGCGACGAAATTCGAAGGCAAGGCGCTCGGGGATCTGCGCAAGAACGGCGCCCTGCAGGACATCGAATACCATGTCGCGCCGATCAAGCCGGTCAGTTCGGCGGCGGGCCTGGGCCTGGATCTCGGCGGCAAGAAGATCGAGAAGACGGAAAATGGCAAGCAGCCCGGCAAGTTCGACTGGGCCTCGGTGCTGCCCGCGCCCTTGCCGGCCGATCTCGTGACCCGCGCGCTGGAACGCGACAAGGCCTGGCAGAAGCGCTCGGGCCACGATCGCCAGAATGGTTTCGGCAGCAACGCCTGGGCGGTCTCGAGCGCGGGCACCAAGGACGGCGTCGGCATCGTCGCGGGCGATGGCCACCTGCCGCTTTCGGTGCCGTCGCTGTTCTACCAGATCGGCATGGATGACAGCGTGTTCGGCGCCAACGTCCAGACCGACACGACGGGCAGCGGCCAGAAGGCGACGCACCAGATGGGCCTGGTGCTGCCCGGCTTGCCGCTGATGGCGGTCGGCACCAACGGGCGCGTGGGCTGGAGTCAGACGCAACTGGTCGGCGACATCACGGACTGGTACCGCGAGGAGATGAAACTGGACGCCCAGGGCAAGCCGGTGAGCACGGTGTTCAAGGCGGAGATCAAGCCGTTGCAGGCGTTCGAGGAGATCTACACCGTCGCCGACGTGCCGGCCCTGAACAGCGTGGGGCGCACCGAGAAGGTGCAGCGCTGGACGACGTTCGACGGGCGCTGGATCGCCGACATCGAGGGACCGACGGTCGACGCCAAGTACATGGCCAAGGCTGGGGAAACGGTGGTCAACCTGTCCGGCAAGCGCGTGGTGCCCAAGGACCAGGACGGCGACGGCAAGGTCACCGCCATCAGCTTCGACTTCACCGGCCTGGACAAACCCATGATCATCAACGCCATCGACGGCTTCGGTCACAGCAACGACGTGTTCGAGCTGCGCGACCATACCCGCAAGCTGGTGGCCTACTCGCAAAACATCGTCGCGGCGGACTCCGATGGCCGCGCGCTGTACACGGGTTATCAGGCCGTGCCCTGCCGCAAGAACCTGCCGCGCGACAAGGACGGCCATTGGCTGCCCGGCGCCGATCCGAAGCAGCTGATCGACGGAACCCAGTACGGCGGCTTCACGATTCCGACCTTTGCCGATGGACGCGTCGACGAGAGCCAGGCGGCCGACGTGACGCATTGCGTGGTGCCGTTCGACGAGTACCCGCAGTCGATCGATCCCGTGCAAGGCTATGTCCTGACGGCGAACAATGACCCGGGCAATCTCTCGACCGACAACTCGCTGAGCAACGACAAGTGGTACATCGGCGGGCCATGGTCCAATGGCTACCGGGCCGACACGATTGCCCAGGGGCTGCAGAAGGCCGTGGCGACCAAGAGCGCGGATCTGCAGGCGATGGGTGACGTGCAAGCGAGCCATGGTTCGCGGCTGGGCGACGAGTGGACGCCGTTCCTGCTGCAGGTCGTGAAAGAAGCCAAGGCGCTGGCGATCCAGGCGGCTCCGCTCAATCCCGAGGAGCAGCGGGTGGTTGCCCTGTACCTGGCGATGACGCCGACTGTGGTGGAAGAGGCGGTGCAGCGCTTGCAGAAGTGGCAGACCGCGGGCAGTCCGGCGCTTTCGGGCGTGCCGACGTTCTACCAGGCGGTGCTGGCGGGCGAGGTGGAACATGCGGTGGCGACTTCGATCTTCAACGCCTGGATGGGCCGCTTCATGGCCAAGACCTTCGACGACGAGGGCTTGAGCGTCTGGGAGCCGTGGAGTGCCGACGCCCACACCCGCGCGCTGTCGTGGTTTCGCGACGGCCGTGGCCCGAACAACCCGAAGAGTCAGGCGTCGTGGAATCCAGCCACGCAGGAGTCGGCGTTCTTCGACATCCTGGGCACAGACGTCATCGAAACGAGTCGCGAAGTCGCGCTGATGGCGCTGCAGCAGGCCTTGGTCGCCCTGCCCCAGAAGACCGGCGGCTTTGGCACCTCCGACATGGCCAAGTGGCTGTGGGGCTACAAGCATGGCGTGCACTTCGACTCGATCCTCGCGTCCTTCCTGGGCAGCAACGAGCAGTTGGCCGCGCTGACCGAGACGTTTTCGATCACGCCGCAGCTCGACGCGATGCACCTGGCCGAGAGCTTCGAGAAGGGCGACCCGCGCGCCGCCCTGACGCAATTCCCCCGCAACGGCGATGCCTTCGCAGTCGACGCGGCGGGCGGCATCGATTCCAACGGCTACGGCTCGGGACCGGTGTTCCGCATGGTCATCGCGATGGGCAAGACCAAGACCACCGGCCAGAACATCTTGCCCGGCGGCGAGTCCGGCTTGACCAACAGCACGAACTTCTATGATCAAGCGCGGCTCTGGCTGGGCAACCAGACCTGGCCGATGCGCTACGAAGTCGAGGACGTGGTCGCGGGCGCCCTCGGGCGTGAGGTCTACAGCGCGCCGTGACGGAGTTGCGGGTCGTGATCATCGGCGCGGGCGTGATGGGGTGCGCGGTCGGGCGCGTGCTGGCCGAAGCCGGTTGCGACGTCACCCTGCTCGAAAAGGCCGTGCCCGGCGCCGAAGCGTCCAGTGCCGCGGCTGGCATTCTCGGCGCGCAGACCGAAGGCTCGGGTCCTGGCGCCTTTCTCGACTTGTGCCTGCAAAGCCGCGCGCTGTGGCCGCAATTCGCCGCCGATCTGGTGCGGGCGAGCGACGTGCCGATCGGCTACCTGCCGCGCGGGTTGCTGGAACTCTGCACCGATGCCGCGGGATTGGCCCTGGCTGAGCAGCGCCTGGCGTGGATGCGACAGGCTGGCCTGCGTGCGGAACTGCTGGATCGTCAGGAGCTCTTGCGCTTGGAGCCGGCGCTGGGTCCCGCGGTACTGGCGGCCCTGAGCCTGCCGGACGACCACTCGGTGGAACCGCCGCTGCTGGCACGGGCCTTGGCGGTGGCGGCGGCGCGGGCTGGGGCGCACTTTCGACCCGCTAGTGAAGTCCAGGGTTTGCACGTGACCGACGGCGTCGTGCAAGGCGTGCAGGTCGCGGGCCAACGACTGCCGGCTGACGCGGTGGTGGTCGCGGCGGGGGCTTGGACCGACCTGCTGCCGGGCCTGACCAGCCGGCGCACGACGGTTCGCCCGGTGCACGGCCAGTTGGTCATGCTCGACACCCGACCGCCGCTGCTGCACAGGGTGCTGACCACGCACGGTTTCAGTAAGCACGGCGCAGGTTACCTCGTGCCACGGGCGGACGGTCGCGTGGTGGTGGGGGCGACGAGCGAGGACACCGGCTACCACAAGCAGGTCACGGCGGGCGGGCTGTTGCGCGTGCTCGGGCTGGCGGTGGGCCTGGTGCCCGGGCTGGCGGGGGCGCCTATCCTGCAGCATTGGAGCGGTCTTCGGCCGATGATCCTGGACGGCCTGCCGTTGCTGGGTCCGCATCCGAGCGTGCGCGGGCTGCACTTCGCGACCGGGCATTACCGCAATGGCATCCTGCTGGCGCCGGTGACCGCGCGGGTGGTGGCCGATGGCGTGTTGGGGCGGGATGTGAGCGAGTTTGGGGCGTTCTTGCCGTGAGAGCTTCGGTGACGTGTCACCTTCCGTTCAAGAGGCACCTTGAGACCTATGGTGACGTGTCACCTTCTGGTCGAGAGGCACCTTGAGACCTCCGATGACGTGTCACCTTCTGTTCAAGAGGCACCTCGAGACCTTAGGTGACGCGTTGCCTTCCGTACGAGAGGCGCCTTGAGACGTCCGGTGACGCGTTACCTGTCGGGGCTTGGCGAATCGTGCCCTCGAGGTCCGGGTGAGGTTCCGAAATCTTGGTCGGGGTCCGCGGCAAAAGCGTCGAATCAACGATCACCTGTAGGGGTGGGCTTCCAGCCCGCCCTCCGGCAGCCTTGGAGGTCGTGGTGGTTCCATCGTACTTTGCGCGGCGTCGACAACTTCCCCATCTCAGGGCGTCCGACGCCTGCTATTTCGTCACCTGGCGACTGCATCGATGCCAGCAACCGCTAGGCGACGAGGAGCGCGGTCTGGTTGCGGATGTCGTGTGTCATTTCGAAGGTGTGCGGCATGTGCTGGGCGCCTGGGTGATCATGGACGACCACGTGCATGCGATCATCAAGCCGCTGGGGCCGTCCACGTTGGACTCGGTCGTGCATAGCTGGAAATCTGTATCAGCCAAGGGTCTTGCGAGAAAATTCGGTCGGGTTGCGCCCATCTGGCAAGGCGGAACTTTCGATCGGATTTTGCGTCAGCAGGGCGAGCCTACTGCCGCGCATGCCTATATCGTCGCCAATCCTGCTCGGCGGTGGCCGGGGTTGTCGACATATCCTTGGGTTTGGCCCCAACCGGTCGGTGTTTGAGGAGGGCGGGCTGGAAGCCCACCCCTACATTCGCCCGAAGCAGCACCGTTACTGACCCGGAATCCAGAACCTCACCCTCGAGGTCCGGTTCAACTTGACCGTTCACAGAGGTATGCGTACGGTCGTCGGCAATGCCATGCAGCAGACCTACATGCGGATCGTCGCCCACTGCTGCCTGATCGCTGGATTCGGCTTGTTTACTATGAGTTGCGCGGACGCTGACGCCGACCGTGACCAGCCGGCGCGCAACATCCCTGGCCTGAACCGCGCGCAGGAACGTAAGTTCGAGACGGTGCTGGAAACGCTGTTGCAGTGTTAGCTAGCGCAACACGTGCACTTCAGCCGACAACCATGCCGACGGGACCCTGCGGCTTCCACAGCTTGAGCGAGGTCAGCTTGTACGTGAAGATCTTTGCGTCCTTGCCGTCGTGCCACACGCAGTTGGCATGGCCTCCCGTGACGATCGAGTCGACGGTCATCTTGAGGTCGCCACCGGCCAGAGTCACGACACTTCCTTCCTTGATTTGCTCGTCTACCATTTCCATTTCCTCACTTGAGCGCACAACGCGCCGCGCTCAAGGTAGGTCGCGCGGTCCCAATGTCAAGGTCCCGTTGGGGTCGCAATCAGGACGGCGCTTGATCTTCTGCCGGCCCACCGGCCAGCTTGATACGTTTCTTTGTTGAAACCTCTGCGACAAGCTCGTACAGCGAAGCCACAACCTTTGCGCGGTTGGAAAACTCTTCATTCTCAATATCACCCGTATCAAGCGTCGACTCCACGTCCCGCGCAGCATGTCGAATCGTCTGGATCGCTTGCAAGGCAAACATTCGATTCCACCGAATAAGCGGATCGGTGTACTGCTGGACTGCCGACAGCGCAACGTCGACTCTTTCTTGGCTGCAAAGGCCCTTGATTGCATTCAACTCTGCAACTGCTTGTGTATGGGCTTCCCGCTCCTTCCACGAACTCTCGCTGGATATGTCGGACTCGCGCTTGGCCGAATCGGCGACGGCTCTGTAGTGGTAATTTCGCCACACGACAGCGATGTAAACCGGAACCAACAACAGCGAAAGACAGTACGCCCTAGACTCCCCCGTATCCAGCCACGCCAGAGGATGGGCACGGCCGATCACGTCCCAAAGCGCATAAACCACGATCGCATGCACCCAGAAGCGGAGGTGCGGCCACACTTTCGCTGCAAGCTCCTCCAAGTCAATCTTCTTCACCGCGCCTCCTTCGACTAGTACCCGGCCTCCGAAGTTCGCTCCGGGTTCCTCGGGCTTTGAGCCCTGGGTCGCCCACGGCTCGACCGCAAACCCGGATCGAACTTGAGGTTGTTGGTACTAGGTGTGTAGTCCATTCAATCGCCATCCCGCCTTCGTCCACCACCGCCACCGACCTCTGCGGCCGGCGAGCACCGCCGACAAACCGCTCGGGCAGCCACGCTACGCCCTTCGAATCGGCCGGTCAACCGGGATATTCCATGGTTTTTCCAGTATTCGCGCGCACCTGTGCCTGCCAGCGCCTTGCAAGCCCTGGATGCAGGCGCGCACGCTGCGCCAGTGACTGTCCATGTTCAGGCGGGCCCGTCCGACGGGAGGTCTTCGTCTACAGCCGCCATGTCCGCAGCCGAATCGAAGTCCGTGGGCCGGCATGAACCGCGAGATGTCCTTCGATTTCGTACGGATCGAGGTGACTGTCGCGCCGTGAGCTGGAGCGATCGGCCGCCGCTCGCCCCCGCCCCCGGGTGCGGTTCTGGATTCCGGGTCGGTGACAGTGCTGCCTCTGGCGAATGTAGGGGTGGGCTTCCAGCCCGCCCTCCTCAAACACCGACCGGTTGGGGCTAAACCCATGGATATGTCGACAACACGCGGCGTAAAGTACGATGGAACCACCACGACCTCCAAGGCTGCCGGAGGGCGGGCTGGAAGCCCGCCCCTACAGGCCCACCGCTACAGGTCGTCGTTGATTCGGCGCTCGTGCCGCGGACCCCGACCAAGATTTCGGAACCGCGCCGCTCGCCCCCGGTTGTCCTTGACGGGCCAAGACCGCGCACGGACACTCTCGCCGCGCAACCGCGCAGGCATTCGCGTACGTTCCGAGGATCAGCCATGAACCTGCAGCCTTTCGAGACCACCGCCCCCGTGCACCTCGCCTGGAATCCAGACGGCAGCGTCAGCATCGTGTGGGATGACGCGCACGAAAGTGTCTACCCGCTGGCGATGTTGCGCGAGAAGTGCCCGTGCGCCTCGTGCAAGGGCACGCACGGTCCACCGACCACGCTGGTCGTGCGCCAGAGCCGCGGCGGCTTGCCCATCGTCAGCGGCGGCCCCAAGCGCAAGGAACCGTCGATGGAAGTGAAATCCGTCGATCCGGTAGGCCGTTACGCCATGCGCTTCACCTGGGGCGACGGCCACGACAGCGGCATCTACGCCTACCGCTACTTGCGCTCGATCTGCCCGTGCCCGGCTTGCGAAACCGAACGAGCGGGCCAACCAACCGAGGCGCAGGTCTGAGCGATGGCCGAATTGCCGCTGTGCCGTCTCGATGATCTGGTGGACGGGCAGTTGCTCGTGGACGTGCCCGACAGCGACGAGACCGTGCTGGTGGTACGCGACGGCGACGAAATCCACGTGATCGACGGTCACTGTCCGCATCAGTACGCGCCCTTGCTCGGCGGCGAGGTCCACGACTGCATCATCGCCTGCCCACAACACGGCTGGCGCTTCGACTTGCGCACCGGCATCAGCCCCGACACGCCGTTTCTGCGCGTGCGCCGTTGGCCAGCCGCGGTGCGCAGTGGCGTGGTGTGGCTGCAACTCTGATCGCCCCGCGCAGACAACCACTGCACAGCCGTTCAGCACTCGTGTAGACTCGCCCTCCCGCGCCCAGCGGGCTCTCGCGACCCACGAGGATTCATGCCCGCGTTGAACTTCGGCCGTTTCCAGAACCGCATCATCGCCACGCGCGAAGTCCCCGGCCGCGACGCCGTCTACGCGCCCCTGCCCGAAGGCCTGCATCCAGCGCTCGCCGCCGCGCTCAAAGTCACTGGGATCACGCAGCTCTACTGCCACCAGGCCGAAGCCTTCCGCGCTGCCCGGCTGGGTGAGAACGTCGTGGTCACCACCGGCACCGCATCGGGCAAGTCGCTGTCCTACCTGCTGCCGGTCATCCAGGCCGTACTCGACGATCCGTCGTCCCGCGCCATCCTCCTGTTCCCGACCAAAGCCTTGACGCAAGACCAGTTGCGCGCCGTGCAAGGCCTGGTCGACAACCTGGGCGGCAAGTTCCGCATCGAAGCCGGCGTCTATGATGGCGACACTCCGCCCGCTGAACGCATCCGGCTTCGCGACCGCGCGCACCTCATCCTGACCAACCCCGACATGCTCAACACCGCGCTATTGCCCAACCACGGCCGCCAGGGATTCTCGCATATCTTCCGCAACGTGAAGTACCTGGTGGTCGACGAATTGCACTCCTACCGCGGCGCCTTCGGGGCCCACTTCGCCAACTTGATGCGGAGGACCTTGCGCATTTGCCGGCACTATGGCTCGCGTCCACAGTTCTTGTGCAGTTCCGCGACCATCGCCAACGCGCGCGAACATGCCGAGACCTTGTGCCACCGCGACTTCCGCCTCATCGACACGGACGGTTCGCCCTCGGCCGGCAAGATCATCCACTTCTGGCAGCCGCCGCTGCTGGACAACGACCAACGCAAGGCGGTGACGACGGAAATGGCCCAGTTGGTGCCCTACCTCGTCGAGCACCGCCACCGCACCATCGCGTTTTGCCGGTCGCGCAAGGAAACCGAGATCGTGCTGAAGGAGTCGCGCGATCGCCTGGCCGACGTGGCGGGTCACGACGAGAGCTACCTGCTGGCAGGCTACCGCGGCGGCTACACGCCCGAGGAGCGGCGCAAGGTCGAACGGGACCTGACCGACGGTCGGTTGATGGGGGTGATCTCGACCAATGCCTTGGAGTTGGGCATCGACATCGGCCAGTTGCAGGTCGTGGTGCAAGGCGGTTTTCCCGGTACCCGCGCGAGCTTCTGGCAGCAGACAGGTCGGGCTGGGCGACGCGGCGAGATGGCGCATGCTGTGATCCTGCTGGCGGTTTCGCCGATCGATCAGTACATCGCCGAGAATCCCGACTGGCTGACCGGCCAGCCCGCGGAACACGCCGTGCTCGATCGCGACAACCTGGCGATCCAATTGGCCCACGTGCGCGCGGCGGCAGCGGAATTGCCCCTGACGCTGGATGACGTGGCGACGTTTCCCGATCTGGGCGAGATCGTCGCGGTGCTGGCGAAAGCGGGCGAAGTGCGCGATGTGCTGGGCAGTTGGCATTGGGCGGGAGGGCCGTTTCCGGCCGGCGAATTCTCCCTGCGCAACATCGACGCCGACCGCTTCAAGATCGTCAATCGCGACACGGGCAAGACCATCACGGAGATGGACCGACCGCAGGTCTACCGGGAAGGCCACACGCGCGCGGTGTACCTGCACGACGGCGTCCAGTACCAGGTAGAAACCCTTGATCTCGTGGGCCATGTCGTGACGGTGGTGCCGGTCGAGCAGAACTTCTATACCCAACCCGACGTGCGCACCGCCATCGATGTGTTGCTGACCCAAGAGCAAAAGGCGATTGGCCAGGGTTCGCGCGCGGAGATCGGTCGGACCCAGGCGTACTTCGGCGACGTTCGGGTGGACGTCGCGGTGGTCGGCTACAAGATGCTCGAATTCCACAACCACCAGAACCTGGGCTACGAGGCGCTGCACGAGGCGCTCAAGCTGCAGTTGGAGACAGAAGCCGTGTGGATTGCCGTACCTGACGCCGTGCTGGCGGTGTTGGGACGGGAGCGGCAGGACTGTCTGGTGGGCATGGTCTATGCGCTCCACGCGGTGGCCCGGATGCGCACGATGGCGGAGAGATCGGACCTGCTGGGCACGAGCTTTCACCATGTCGACGAGGCGACCGGGCAAACGGTGACGGCGCTCATTTGCTACGACAGCTACCCGGGCGGGCTGGGCTATGCGGCCAAAGCCTTTGATTTCATCCAGGAGATTCTGGTGGCGGCGGTGGATCTGGTCGACCACTGCAAGTGTTCACGCGGGTGTCCGGCGTGTGTGGGCGATTACGTGCGCGACCGGCGGCTGATTGGTTGGGCGTTGCGCAGCCTGCTGGAGGTCGTGCCGCCGCCCGAGACCGCGCACTTGCCGGCGCCGGGCGAGCCGATGCTCGGCCATGTGCAGGACCGTCTGCCTTGGGAGGGCGTGGTCGAGCGCTGGCCGGAAGTGGTGGCGCGCTTGAAGGCGGCGGGCAGCTTCGGTGCGGACGTACTGGGCACGGTGCGCGACGTGAAGGTGGCAGGCGAGCGGCTGATTCTGGTGGTGGGCAGTCCCGGGCTGGCAGACTGGATGGCGGCGGAACGGACCCGACTGCGGGTGCAGAATGCGGTGGAGAGTCAGGTGGCGGCCCCGCAAGGCTGGCGGTTGGCGATCGAAGTGGCGGCGGGCGAGCGGGACAAGGCCCTGCATCGGAAGATCAAGTTGCAGCGGCGCCATGATGACTTGGTGGACGACAAGCCGGCGACCGAGCGGGCGGCGAACGCGAAGTTGGCGGGTGGTTATGTGCTGGAGGATGACGGGAGCGATGAGATTGCGGAGGGGAAGGTTACCGTGCATTAGTCCCTACTTCCCCAGCAGCATCGCCCGCCCTTGTTCCACGCTGTCCACCCGAATCGCCGGGTGCGCGCGCATCTGCTCGTTCATCAGGGCATCGCCGTAGGTCCGCGCCGTCTTGCCCTGCGCGGCCTTGGCGGCGTCCTGCTCGCGGGGATCGAAGACCTCGACCTCGTCCTGGCCCCCGTCCTGCCTGACGGTGCACCGCGTCGATTTCGGCGTCCATAGCTTGGCATCGCTCGCATCGGGCTGCCACGCCACGCACGCGCCGTCCTTCAAGGTGAACGCGAGGCCGCCCGAACACAGGAGGTACGACCCGCCCTTGCGCACGCCGGCATCGCCCAGGCCGACGTAGAGCGCGGTGCCCTCGAATGCGAACGGCAAGATGCTGGCCGAGCGGCCAGTGGGACCGACGGTGGCGATCTCGACCGTGCATGGCGACAAAGGCGTGAACTGGCGGACGGTGGCCTTGCCCGTGGCGTCCGAGGTGGTGACCTCCTTGCCGCGGACGTCCCAGACCTGGCGTGGCGCGCCGGGCGAGACCTCGATGACCCAGGCGCCCTGCCAACGCGCGGCGACGTCGTCCAAGGTGCCAAAAGCCGGAAAGGGGCCCGCACCGAACGTCGCGACTACAGCTGCTGGATTTGCCGCAGCATCAGGTGGTTGTGCGCCAGGAACAGGTGGTTTGGGCGCGGGTGCCGCCGCGGGCGCGGCCTCGGCTGCGGCAGAGGCTGGCGGTGGCGGGGCCTCGCGCGCGCACCCAGCCACGGCTGTCACGGAAAGCACCGCTACTGCGAAGCTTCTTGCCGCCCTGCCGGCGTTCATCGCGGATCCTGCGGGGGCCCTTCGATCTCGGCCTCGCTGCAAGGCCCTTCGTGCGCAGGCTTGTCGGTGTCGGCGTGGACGTAGCACAACTCGCGCACGACCTTGCCAGTGGCCGCATCGTGGACCGTGGCCGTGCCGTGGCGCCGCCCCTGAACCCAAGGCGTTTCGCGGACCTTCACGCCGTTGGGGGCGTAGTCGATCTCCAGGCCCTGCACGATGCCGTGGTCGTAGGCGCCTTCGGAGAGCTTGTTGCCGTCCTCGTCCCACACGAACCACGGGCCGTGCATCATGCCGTCGAGCAGGTTGCGCTCGGTGCGGATGCGTCCGTTCGGATGGTGCTCGACCAGGCGCCCCGACAGCGGTTTGCCGTGCAAGGTCTTGTGCCAGCGCAGGACGAGCCAGCGCACGAGCCAGACGACCGCGAGCAATGCAAGGAGCACGATCCAGCTACGCATGTCGGGTCAGCCCTTCAGCCTTCGTAAGCTGCGTCGGTGATGTCCAGACCGCGGTCGATGATGGCAAAGCCTTCGAGCAACTGCGCTTCGGTGATGCACAACGGCGGATTGCAGGTGAACGAGGCCCAGCGCACGAAGGTGAACAGGCCCTCTTGCTTGAAGAATGCCGCGAGCTTGCCCATCGCCGGGTGGCTGCCGTTGTACGGGGCGAGCGGTTCGCCCTTGCTGTTCTTGCGGATGTCGACCATGCCGAACAAGCCGATGCAGCGCCCCTCGGAAACCGACGGGTGCTTGCCCTTGAGCCGGTCCATTTCGGAACGCATGATCTTGCCCATTTTCGCGGAGTTCTCGACCAGCTTCTCGTCGATGGTGACCTGCAACACGGCTTCGGCAGTGGCGAGACCGACCGGGTGCGAGTTGTAGGTCAAGCCGCCGTGGAAGACGTTCTTCTGGAAGTAGTCGTGGATCTCCTGCTTCATGCCGACGGCGCCGAGCGGGAAGTAGGACGACGTCAGGCCCTTGGCCATCGTGCACAGGTCAGGCGTGATGCCGAAGTGCTCGTACGCCATCATCTTGCCGGTGCGTCCGAAGCCGGCCATCACCTCGTCGCAGATCAACAGGATGCCGTACTTGTCGAGCAACTTGCGCAGGCCGGGCAGGTAGCCGACCGGCGGAACCAGCACGCCGTTGGTGCCGGTCACGGTCTCGATGATCATGGCGGCGATGTTTTGCGGGCCCTCGTACTGGATCATCTCCTCGAGGTAACGCAGGTTGTTCTCGGTCTTTTCCGCGTCGGTGGCGCCGAACGAGTAGCTGTAGGGCTGCGGATCCATCACCCGCACGATGCCGGGCGCGCCGGGCTCGCTGCTCCAACGCCGCGGATCGCCGGTCAATTGCATGGTCAGGTTGGTGCCGCCGTGGTAGCTGCGGTAGCGCGACAGGATCTTGTGGCGACCGGTGAACTGGCGCGCCATCTTGATGGCGTTCTCGTTGGCTTCGGCGCCGCCCAACGTGAAGAAGAACGACTGCATGCCGGGCACGACTTCGGACAGCAGCTTGGCCAACCGGGCGCGCACGGCGGTGGCGGTCTGCGGGTACACGAAGATCAACTCGTCGAGCTGCTTCTTCATGGCGGCAATCACGCGCGGGTGCTGGTGGCCGATGAGCACCGACATGAGCTGGGCGTTGAAGTCCAGGATCTTCTGGCCTTCGGGCGTGTAGATGTAGCAACCCTCGGCGTGGGCGATGGGCAGCGGGTTGACGGCGTCGCCCGCGCTCCAGGTGTACAGCGTGTGCTGCTTGCACAGGGCGACCATCTCGGCGGTGGGCATGCCGACGTCGTAGGTCTTGGTGGGCGCGTGCGGGTCGAAGGCCATGGGATCCTCGCGAGTCTTGTTCTGGGCAAAGTCGCCCGGCGGGCGG